>NZ_JBLWIT010000155.1:0-2194 GCF_048381435.1 Rhodococcus mengyinensis
CCACGGGCGACCATCACCGCGTCGAACGCCAGCACGATCGCCTCGAGGTTGTCGATCGCCTCCGGCTTCTCGAGCTTCGCGATCACCGGGATCCGGCGACCGACCCGATCCATCACGGCATGGACGAGTTCGATGTCTGCGGCCGATCGCACGAACGACAGGGCGATGAAGTCGACACCGAGACCGAGCGCGAACTCGAGGTCGGCGATGTCCTTGCCCGACAGCGCCGGGACCGACACGTTCATCCCCGGCAGGGACACACCCTTGTTGTTGCTGACCGGGCCGCCCTCGGTGACCCGGCAGATCACGTCGTTGCCGTCGACGTCCGTGACGACCAATCCGATCTTGCCGTCGTCGACGAGCAACCGGTCACCGGCCTTGGCGTCCTCGGCGAGCTGCTTGTAGGTGGTCGACACCCGGTCGTGGGTGCCCTCGACCTCGTCGACGGTGATCCGCACTTCCTCACCGTTGGCCCACGTGGTGCGCCCCTCGGCGAACCGGCCGAGCCGGATCTTCGGGCCCTGCAGGTCGGCGAGGACACCGACCGCCTTCCCCGTCGCGTCCGAGGCCGCCCGGACGCGTTTGTAGTTCTCCTCGTGGTCGGCGTGTTCGCCGTGGCTGAAATTCAGCCGCGCCACGTCCATACCGCTTTCGACGAGCTCGCGAATACGGTCACCGGTGGCGGTAGCAGGTCCAAGTGTGCAGACGATCTTCGTGTGGCGTAGTGGTTCAGTGCGGCTGTCGAAGTGGCGTGTGGTGCTCGCCGACTCGCTGACGATTTCACTCGGGTGCGGTGCGGTGAGCGTGATCGACTCGGTCATCGCGTACTCAGCCGGGTGTCGTCGTGTGCAAGTGCGTTCTCGGTCGAGTGGCATGCGAGCTGGGCCTGGCAGATCAGCTGGAGCTGAGCCGAGACCGTCGGGGTGATACCAAGACTGTGCGGGAAAGGCTCCTTCACCAGGATCTGCTCCAATCGGCGGAAGTATTGGACGGGGGTGAGACCGAATTCGACAAAGATGTCGGCGTCGGATCCGCCGCCCCAGTGCCGCCACTTCTGTGCGAAGTGCACTATTGCAGTGGTGATATCGATCATTTCTCCTCCTCTGATGGGGACGTATGTACCGCGTGGGAGCGCCGAACCGCGGTCGGTAGCGTCCGAGGTGACCGGCCTGAAGAAGAGCGTGTCGGGTATCGATTCCGCCGGGCGGCGGTTCCCCCATCCCGGTGCGATCGATCGAGCCCGGGCGCCGACATGGTGAGGGCCGGCTCCCGGACGCGTGGCACCGACATCCGTGCTTATCTGCTGATCGAGTTGCTAATCAAGCAGGGCGTAGGACGACGGTGCATCGTCGGGGCTCTCGGCGAGCGCCTCGAATTCGTTCACACTGTCCAACTCGGTTCCCATGGCGATGTTGGTGATGCGTTCGAGGAACACCTCGACGATCACGGGGACTTTGTGCTCGCCCGCCAATGTCTTGGCCCGTTCGAGGGCCCCGGCAATCTCACCGGGTTCGGTCACTCGGATTGCCTTGCAGCCGAGCCCTTCCGCCACCCGGAGATGGTCGACGCCGTACCCCTTCGGGACCGCGGGCAGCACGTCGTGTTCGGTGGCTTCCTGGGTGTTGATGTTGTCGAATCCGAGCGAGACACAGAAGTTCATGTCGAACTGGCGCTGGGCCTGCCGGATCAGCCCGAGGTAGGAGTTGTTCACCACCACGTGGATGTAGGGCAGGTTGAATTGCGCGCCGACCGCCAGTTCCTCGATCAGGAACTGGAAATCGTAGTCGCCGGAGAGCCCGACCACCGTGGCGGTCGGATCGGCGGTCACGACACCGAGGGCGGCCGGCAGAGTCCAGCCCAGCGGGCCGGCCTGCCCGCAGTTGATCCAGTTCCGCTCCTTGTAGACGTGCAGGAACTGGCCGCCGGCGATCTGCGAGAGCCCGATCGCGCTGACGTACCGGACGTCGCGCCCGAAGACGCGGTTCATCTCCTCGTACACCCGCTGCGGCTTGATCGGGACGTCGTCGAAGTGGGTCTTGCGCTGCATGGTGCGTTTGCGGGTGTTGCAGTCCTCGACCCAGGTGCTGCGATCGGGCAGGGTTCCGGCGGCCTTGCGCTCCTTCGCGACGGCGACGAACAGTTCGAGCGCCGCCTTGGCGTCGGAGACGATCCCGTAGTCCGGTGCGAACACGCG
>NZ_JBLWIT010000156.1:0-32563 GCF_048381435.1 Rhodococcus mengyinensis
GTTCGCGTCATCCGTGAGGGTGTTGCGTCTTATCTGCCGGATATCGACCCGGACGAGACCACGGAGTGGTTGGAATCGTTCGACGGACTGTTGGACCGGTCCGGACCGACCCGTGCCCGGTATCTGATGTTGCGGATGCTCGAGCGGGCCGGGGAGAAGCACGTCGCGTTGCCGGCGTTGACGTCGACCGATTATGTGAACACCATCCCGACGGAGAACGAGCCGTGGTTCCCCGGTGACGAGGAGACCGAGCGCCGGTATCGGGCGTTCATCCGGTGGAACGCGGCGGTGATGGTGACCCGCGCGCAGCGCCCGGGCGTCGGGGTCGGTGGTCACATTTCGACGTATGCGTCGTCGGCGGCGCTGTACGAGGTGGGGTTCAACCACTTCTTCCGCGGCAAGGACCATCCCGGGGGTGGGGATCAGATCTTCATCCAGGGCCACGCCTCGCCGGGCATCTACGCCCGCGCGTTTTTGGAGGGGCGGATCCCGGCGGAGCGGATGGACGGGTTCCGGCAGGAACACTCGCACGCCGATCAGGGCGGCGGGTTGCCGTCGTACCCGCACCCGCGCCTGCTCCCGGATTTCTGGGAGTTCCCGACCGTGTCGATGGGGTTGGGCCCGATGAACGCGATCTACCAGGCCCGGTTCAACCACTACCTGCACGACCGCGGCATCAAGGACACCTCCGATCAGCACGTGTGGGCGTTTTTGGGTGACGGGGAGATGGACGAACCCGAATCCCGCGGCCTGGCGCACGTGGCGGCCACCGAAGGTTTGGACAACCTGACGTTTGTGGTGAACTGCAACCTGCAGCGCCTCGACGGCCCGGTCCGCGGCAACGGCAAGATCATCCAGGAGTTGGAGTCGTTCTTCCGCGGCGCCGGCTGGAACGTGATCAAGGTGGTCTGGGGCCGCGAGTGGGACGCACTGTTGCACGCGGACCGGGACGGTGCCCTGGTCAACCTGATGAACGTCACCCCCGACGGTGACTACCAGACGTACAAGGCCAACGACGGCGGGTACGTGCGGGAGCACTTCTTCGGGCGGGATCCGCGGACGAAGGAACTGGTGAAGAACCTCTCGGATCGCGACATCTGGAACCTCAAGCGCGGCGGCCACGATTACCGCAAGATCTACGCCGCGTACGCGGCGGCGATGGCGCACAAGGGGCAGCCGACGGTGATCCTGGCGCACACCATCAAGGGCTACACCCTGGGCAAGCACTTCGAGGGCCGCAACGCCACCCACCAGATGAAGAAGCTGACCCTCGATGATCTGAAGAATTTCCGGGACCTGCAGCGGATCCCGATCTCCGACGAAGAGTTGGAGAAGGACCCGAAGATGCCGCCGTACTACCACCCCGGCCCCGATGCCCCGGAAATCCAGTACATGCTCGACCGGCGTAAGGCGTTGGGTGGGTTCCTGCCCGAGCGGCGCACCAGCCCGGCGCCGTTGCCGCAGCCGGCGGACTCGACCTACGACGTGGTCCGCAAGGGCTCCGGGAAGCAGCAGGTCGCGACCACCATGGCGTTGGTGCGGATCATGAAGGAGCTGTTGCGGGACAAGGAGATCGGCAAGCGGATCGTGCCGATCATCCCGGACGAGGCCCGCACCTTCGGGATGGACTCCTGGTTCCCGTCCTTGAAGATCTACAACCGCAACGGGCAGCTGTACACCGCGGTGGATGCGGAGCTGATGCTCGCCTACAAGGAATCGGAGATCGGGCAGATCCTGCACGAGGGCATCAACGAGGCCGGCTCGACCGCCTCGTTCACCGCGGTCGGCACCTCGTATGCCACCCACGGTGAGCCGATGATCCCGCTGTACATCTTCTACTCGATGTTCGGGTTCCAGCGCACCGGCGACGGCCTGTGGGCGGCGGCCGATCAGATGGCCCGCGGGTTCGTCCTCGGCGCCACCGCCGGCCGCACCACCCTCACCGGCGAAGGACTGCAGCACGCCGACGGGCACTCGCTGCTGCTGGCCTCGACCAACCCGGCCGCCGTCGCCTACGACCCGGCGTTCTCCTACGAGATCGCGCACATCGTCAAGGACGGGCTGCGCCGGATGTACGGCGGCACCGACGGCGTGGACGGGTTCGGTGGCGAGGACATCTTCTACTACATCACCCTCTACAACGAGCCCTACTCCCAGCCCGCCGAACCCGCCGACCTCAACGTCGACGGACTGCTCAAGGGCATGTACCTGTTCAAGAAGTCCGAGGCATCGGGCCCGAAGGCGCAGATCCTGGTCTCCGGTGTCACCATGCCGGAGGGCCTGCGGGCCCAGGAACTGCTCGCCGACGAGTGGGGTGTGGCCGCCGACGTGTGGTCGGTCACCTCCTGGGGTGAACTGCGCCGCGACGGCATCGAACGGGAGAAGCAGGCCCTGCGCGACCCCGGCACCGACGCCCCGCTGCCCTACGTCACGCAGGCCCTGTCCGACGCCGCCGGCCCGTTCGTGGCGGCCTCGGACTGGATGCGCGCCGTCGCCGACCAGATCCGCCAGTGGGTGCCCGGCTCGTACACCACCCTCGGCACCGACGGGTTCGGCTTCTCCGACACCCGCCCCGCCGCCCGCCGGTACTTCAACGTCGACGCCGAATCCATCGTCGTCGCCGTGCTGTCCGCCCTCGCCGGCGAAGGCACCCTCGACCGCTCCAAGGCCGTCGAAGCCGCCAACCGGTACCGCATCGACGACGTCCGCGCCGCGGCCGTCTCGTACACGGATACCGGCAGCGCGTAACGCCGAGATCCTCCCCACCGCCGCCCGTGTGTCCGTCGGACTACACGGGCGGCGGTGGGCGTAGGTTCTTGACTATGGTCGAGCAGAGTCCGTTGGTCTCCCGCAGACGACAAACCCGGGATCCGTTGCCCGACGCACTGTTGCGTCGCGTCAAACAGTTCTCCGGTCGCCTCTCGACCGAGGCCGTCACGACGATGCAGGATCAACTGCCGTTCTTCGACGACCTCGATGCCGCTCAACGCTCCAACGTGCAGTTGCTGGTTCAAACGGCGGTCGTCAACTTCCTCGAGTGGCTCAAGAACCCGGACAGCGACATCCGGTTCAGCCTGGACGCGTTCCAGGTGATTCCGCAGGATCTCGCGCGCAGACTCACCCTCAGCCAGACGGTGGACATGGTCCGCGTGGCGATGGAGTTCTTCGAGCAGTGGCTCCCGGCGCTCGCCCGCAACGACCAGCAGCTGATCGCCCTCACCGAGGCCGTCCTCCGTTACGGCCGCGAACTGGGTTTCGCGGCCGCCTCGGTGTACGCGAGTGCCGCGGAGTCCCGCGGTGCGTGGGACACCCGGCTCGAGGCACTCGTGGTCGACGCCGTGGTCCGTGGTGACACGGGTTCGGACATGTTGTCGCGGGCGGCGACCCTCAACTGGGACGCCACCGCCCCCGCCACCGTCATCGTCGGCACTCCCCCCGAGGACGAACGGGTCTCCGTCGTCGGCACGGTCCACACCATCGCGCAGAAGCACGGTCGCGCCGCCCTCGCCGTGGTGCAGGGTTCGCGGCTCGTGATGGTCGTCAGCGGCGAACTCCAGGAGGGGTCGGGGCACTCGAGTTTCATGACCGACCTGCTCGGCAAGTTCTCGGACGAGCCGGTGATCATCGGGCCGACCACGCCGACGCTGGGTGCGGCGCACTTCAGTGCCGTCGAGGCGCTCGCTGCGATGCAGGCGGTCGCCGGCTGGCGGGGCGCCCCTCGGCCCGTTCACGCCGCCGAGTTGTTACCCGAGCGCGCACTGCTCGGGGACAACGCCGCGGTCACCGCTCTGAACGACCATCTGGTCGCGCCGCTGGCGGCCGCCGGAGGTGTTCTCACCGACACTTTGGACGCATATCTCGACTGTGGAGGTGCGGTTGAGACTTGTGCCCGGCAGCTGTTTGTTCATCCAAATACTGTGCGGTATCGACTCAAGAGAATCGCCGAAGTCACCGGTCGCGATCCGACGAATCCGCGGGATGCGTATGTACTCAGAGTGGCCGCCACGGTGGGTCGATTGACACATTCCCATAACGAACCCATATCACGTTTAACACCAGTCACACCCTTCCCATTCGGAGAAGCAGGGCTGTAACGAACGTCTGTCCAGATTCGATGCGAGGACCCCACGTGCAATTTTGTGGGAACCCAACAAATCCGCCGACAAAGGTTCATCCGCAACGACATCTCGCAGCACGCCGTTGACGGTGTTCTCTTGAAGAGTGATTTCGTTGCTCGCCCCGGGTCAGGGCTCTCAGACTCCCGGCATGCTCATCCCTTGGTTGGAGCTGCCGGGTTCTCATGACCGTGTCGCACTGTGGTCGAAGGCTGCCGGCCTCGACCTCGTCCGCCTCGGTACCACCGCGACAGCGGAGGAGATCACCGACACGTCGGTGACTCAGCCTCTCGTCGTGGCCGCCGCACTCCTCGCCTTCGAGGAACTCGACGCGCGTGGCCTGGTTCCCGCAGACACCATCGCGGCCGGGCACTCGGTCGGCGAACTCGCCGCGGCCGCGGTCGCCGGAGTCCTCTCCGCCGACGACGCCGTCGCCCTCGCCGCCGTCCGCGGCGCGGAGATGGCGAAGGCCTGCGCACTCGAACCGACCGGCATGTCCGCGGTCCTCGGGGGCGACGAGGCCGAGGTGCTCGCCCGCCTCGACGAACTGGGCCTCGAACCGGCCAACCGCAACGCGGCGGGACAGATCGTCGCGGCAGGTCTGCTGTCGGCGCTCGAGGAACTCGCGGCCAACCCGCCGGAGAAGGCGCGGGTTCGCGCCCTGCCCGTCGCAGGCGCGTTCCACACCCGGTTCATGGCTCCCGCGCAGGAGGCCGTCACCGTGGCTGCGTCCAAGATCACACCGGGTGAACCCACCCGCACTCTGCTCTCCAACGCCGACGGCGCACCGGTCGCATCCGGAGCCGACGCACTGACTAAACTGGCCGCGCAGGTAACCCGACCTGTGCGTTGGGACCTGTGTACCGCAAGCCTGCGGACCGCGCAGGTCTCCGCGATTGCGGAACTTCCACCAGCCGGAACCCTCGTCGGTATCGCCAAGCGTGAAATGCGCGGCACGCCGACTCTGGCACTCAAGACCCCGGGGGATATCTCCGCGCTAGCCGAACTGACAGAACTCGGCTAGTTTGCTGCGCGCACCTCGGTGCGTGCAGGGCCCGCAGGCGCGGCCGATGGGGACGTGCCTGCACAACTCCAGATACATCTACACCGAATCAGAAGGGAGCCACTCAGTGGCCGCCACCCAGGAAGACATCATCGCCGGACTCGCGGAGATCATCGAGGAGGTCACCGGTATTGAGCCGTCCGAGGTGACCATCGAAAAGTCTTTCGTCGACGACCTCGACATCGACTCCCTCTCCATGGTTGAGATCGCCGTCCAGACCGAGGACAAGTACGGCGTGAAGATCCCCGACGAGGATCTCGCCGGACTGCGCACCGTCGGTGACGCCGTGTCCTACATCCAGAAGCTCGAAGCAGAAGGTGGCGCCGACGCGGAGGCCGTGAAGGCGAAGCTCGAAGCTGCCAAGAACGACGAGGAGTGAGCTCAGCCGTGACTTCCGCCTCGACCAACGGGAAGCAGTTCCCCAACATCGTCGTCACCAGCCTCGCGGCCACGACGTCGATCGCTGGTGACGTGGATGCCACGTGGAAAGGCCTGTTGGCCGGCGAGAGCGGCATCGACACCATCCGGGAAGCCTTCGTCACGGAGAACGACCTTCCGGTGACGATCGGCGGCAAGCTCAAGGTGTCGCCCGACGAGTCGCTGTCCCGGGTCGAGATCCGCCGGATGAGCTTCGTCGAGCGGCTGGCGCTCGTCCTGGGCCGTCAGGTCTGGGAGAACGCCGGCAGCCCGGAGGTCGACAAGGATCGCCTCGGCGTCGTGATCGGCACCGGACTGGGCGGCGGCGAAGCTCTGATCGACGCCGTCGAGAAGATGAAGGCCGGTGGGTACCGCAAGGTGTCGCCGTTCGCCGTTCAGATGGTGATGCCCAACGGTCCGTCGGCCACCGTCGGACTCGAGCTCGGGGCCCGCGCCGGAGTGATCACTCCCGTGTCGGCCTGTTCCTCGGGTTCCGAGGCCATCGCCCATGCGTACCGCATGCTGGTGATGGGCGACGCGGACATCATCGTCGCCGGTGGTGTGGAGGGTTACCTCGACGCCGTGCCGATCGCGAGCTTCGCGATGATGCGCGCGCTGAGCACCCGCAACGACGATCCGAAGGCGGCTTCGCGGCCGTTCGACAAGGATCGTGACGGCTTCGTGTTCGGTGAGGCCGGAGCGATGATGGTCCTCGAAACCGAGGAGCACGCCAAGGCTCGCGGTGCCACCATCCACGCCCGTCTGCTGGGCGCGGGAATCACCTCCGACGGGTTCCACATCGTCGCTCCCGATCCTTCGGGTTCGGGCGCTGCGCGGGCCATGACGAGGGCGATCGAGACTGCTGGATTGACGAAGACGGACATCCAGCACATCAACGCGCACGCCACGGCCACGCCGATCGGTGACACGGCAGAGGCGAACGCCATCAAGGCTGCCGTCGGCAACCATGCTGCGGTGTACGCACCGAAGTCCGCGTTGGGGCACTCGATCGGCGCCGTCGGTGCGCTCGAGGCGGTGCTCACGGTCCTGAGTCTGCGTGACGGAGTCATTCCGCCCACGCTGAATCTCGAGAATCAGGATCCAGAGATCGACCTGGATGTCGTCAAGGGTGAAGCCCGTTACGGCGAGATCGATTTCGCGATCAACAACTCGTTTGGTTTCGGTGGGCACAATGTCGCGCTCGCCTTCGGCCGGGCCTGACAGCCGGTCCTGCTAGCTCGCGGGTGGAGACCCCTTCTCTGAAGGGGTCTCCACCCATCGACAGCCCACCCGGGCCCGCCACAAGGAGGACGCGATGACAATCTTGGCACCCGCGACTAAGTCCGATGCGTCGATCGATCCGCGCGATCCCCTTGCGCGCCTGGAGAAGCTGTTCGACGCCGGGACGGTCGTCCCCCTGCATCCGCGTGACAAGTCCGGTGTGCTGGCCGCGTCCGGCAACATCGACGGTGTCCGCACCATCGCATACTGCTCCGATGCCACCGTCATGGGCGGCGCCATGGGCGTCGAAGGCTGCAAGCACATCGTGACGGCGATCGACACCGCCCTCGAGGAAGACGCCCCGATCGTGGGTCTCTGGCACTCGGGTGGCGCGCGTCTCGCCGAGGGCGTCGAGGCCCTGCACGCCGTCGGACTGGTCTTCGAGGCCATGGTCCGCGCGTCCGGCCGCGTCCCACAGATTTCCGTCGTCCTCGGCTTCGCGGCCGGCGGTGCGGCGTACGGTCCTGCGCTGACCGACATCGTCATCATGGCGCCCGAGGCCCGCGTCTTCGTCACCGGACCGGACGTGGTCCGCAGTGTCACCGGTGAGCAGGTCGACATGGTGTCCCTCGGCGGTCCCGACACGCACACGAAGAAGTCGGGTGTCGCGCACATCGCCGCCCACGACGAGGGCGACGCCCTGCACCGGGCACGCCGCCTGGTGTCGATGTTCTGCGAACAGGGCGAGTTCGATCAGGCCGCGGCCGCGCACGGCGACACCGATCTCCGCGCGCTCATGCCCGAGTCGGCGAAGCGCGCCTACGACGTCCGCCCGATCGTTCACGAACTTCTCGACAACGTCGAGGGCGAGTCGAGTTTCGAGGAACTGCAGGGCAATTACGCCCGCAGCATCGTCACCGGTCTCGGACGCCTCGGCGGCCGCACCGTCGGAGTCATCGCCAACAACCCGCTCCGCCTGGGTGGCTGCCTGAACTCGGAGAGCGCCGAGAAGTCGGCTCGTTTCGTCCGGCTGTGCAACGCATTCGGCATCCCGCTCGTGGTGGTCGTGGACGTGCCCGGCTACCTCCCCGGTGTGAGCATGGAATGGGAAGGCGTCGTGCGTCGCGGCGCCAAGCTGCTCCACGCGTTCGCCGAAGCGACCGTTCCCCGCGTGACGGTCGTGACCCGCAAGATTTACGGCGGTGCCTACATCGCCATGAACTCCCGCGCGCTCGGCGCCACCGCCGTCTACGCGTGGCCCGATGCCGAGGTCGCCGTCATGGGCGCCAAGGCCGCTGTCGGCATCCTGCACAAGCGCGCCCTGGCCGCAGCGCCGGAAGACGAGCGTGAGGCCCTGCACGAGCGTCTGGCCGTCGAGCACGAGAGCATCGCCGGTGGCGTCGACCGCGCCGTCGCGATCGGTGTGGTGGACGAAGAGATCGACCCTGCCAAGACGCGCAGTGTCGTCACCGCCGCCCTCGCCGCCGCCCCCTCCAGCCGCGGCGACCACAAGAACATCCCGCTGTGATCTGAGCTCTGGTCGAGAGAAGGCCCCCGCCGTTGTTGTGGCGGGGGCCTTTTCGCGTCCGTGAGCGGGGTGTCAGCCGACGTCGCGGCGCAACCAGGTGACCTCGGCGCCTTCTCCGCCGCTGCGGAACGGCTCGAGAGCCTCGTCCCACGCGGTTCCGAGTGCGTAGTCCAGTTCGGCGGCGATGTCGCCGCCCGCTTGCATCAGTGCCCGTAGCCGCATCTCCCCCACGACGACATCGCCGTTCGCGCTGGTGGAGCCGTGCCACAGACCCATGCCGGGCACGTGGCTGTACCGTTCGCCGTCCACGCCCTCACTGGCGTCCTCGGTGACCTCAAAGCGCAGCATCGGCCAGGCGCGGAGCGCGTTGACCAGCCGTGAGGCGGTGCCGACAGGCCCCACCCAGCTGGTGGTCGCGCGCAGAACGCCGTTGGAGGCCGGCTGCGAGGTCCATTTCAGGTTGGCTCGGCAGTCGAGGGTCGCGGTCAACGCCCATTCGATATGGGGGCACAACGCGGCGGGCGACGAGTGGATGTAGACAACACCAGCCGTCGCGTCCGCGAACTGATTCAATGCGCGCACTCGAGCCTCCTGCTTCGACGAGGGACGTCTTCCCCAACGGCCTCAGTCGGTGTGTGCAGCGGGCTCGGTTGACCAGTGTGCCTTGTGATGCCTGTGTTGCGCCAGTGATTCGAGCAATCGGTGTGTCATCGTCTTCTGCGTTCCGAGAGGATACCGTCGCTCAGCTCGGTCCACAGGGGCTTGGCCCAGTCGCCGAAATCCCGGTCCGTCAATGCGACGCACGCCAGTCCGGCGGCCGGATCGACCCACAGGAAGGTGCCGGACTGCCCGAAGTGGCCGAACGTCCGCGGCGAGTTGCCGGTGCCCGTCCAGTGCGGGCTCTTGCCCGAACGAATCTCGAATCCCAGACCCCAGTCGTTGGGCCGCTGTGAGCCGTATCCGGGCAGGATTCCGTCCAGCCCGGGAAACTGCACGGAGGTGGCGTCCGCGAACGTCTGAGGCGAAATGAGGGCCGGGCGGAACAGTTCTGCTGCGAACCGGCCGAGATCGCCCGCCGACGCCTGCGCTCCGTGGCCGGCGGGCCCGACGAGCGCGGACGCGCTCATGAACAGTGGGGCGAAGACGGATTCCGCGACGTAGTCGGCGAAATCGATCGACGTCTCGGCGGTGAGGAAGTCGGCGAGCACCTCGTAGCCGGCGCTCGAGTAGATCCGCTTGCGCTCCGGTGCCGTCTGTACCCGGTTCGCATCGAACGCGAGACCCGACGCGTGCGCCAGCAGGTGACGCACGGTCGAGCCCTCCGGGCCCGCGGGCTGGTCGAGTTCGACGGCCCCCTCCTCGGTGGCCACCAGGACTGCGTACGCGCAGAGCAGTTTGGTCACCGAGGCCAGGGGGAAGACGCGCTGCTGGTCGCCGTACTCGCCGATCACCCCTTCGTCGTGCGACAGGACCACCGCCGCAGCGTTGTCCACGGGCCATCGGGCAATCTGATCGAGACTCTGCACCCGGTCAGCCTACGAGAGCGGCCCGCGGTCGGCTGCGGCGAGCCGTCACCAGTCGGCTTCGGTGTACCGGATGACGCCGCGAATGTTCTTGCCGTCGAGCATGTCCTGATACCCGTCGTTGACACCTTCGAGGGTGTAGGTGCGGGTGATCATGTCGTCGAGGTTCAGCTGCCCCGACTTGTACATGGCCAGCAGGTTCGGGATCTCGACCCGGGCGTTTCCGCCGCCGAAGATGGTGCCCTTCAAGTCCTTCTGCAGCATCGAGAAGAGGAACAGGTTCAGCTTGACGTCCATGTCGGTCATCGCACCCATGGCCGTGACGACGCACGTGCCGAACTTGCTGGTGAGCAACAGGGCTTCCTCGACGTATTCGCCGTGCATCTCCCCGACCGTGATGATCGTCTTCTGCGCCATCAACCCGTTGGTGAGCGCGATGATCGGCTCGATTGCGGCCGCGGCACTCTCGAACGCGTGGGTGGCCCCGAACTTCAGTGCCTGTTCCCGCTTCCACGGCACCGGGTCGATGGCGAAGATCTGACGCGCCCCGGACGCCACCGCGCCCTGCAGTGCGCTCATGCCGACGCCGCCCACCCCCATGATGACGACGGATTCGCCTGGCTTCACCTCCGCCATCCGCGTCGCCGAACCCCAGCCGGTGGGTACGCCGCAGCCGACGAGGGCGGCGACGTCGAACGGAATGTCCTTGTCGATCTTCACGACCGACGTCTCGTGCACGACCATGTAGGGCGAGAACGTCCCGAGGAGACACATCGGGATGACGTTTTCGCCGCGCGCGTGGATGCGGAAGGTGCCGTCGCTGATCGCCAGCCCGCTCAGGAGTCCCATTCCGAGGTCACAGAGATTCTGGTGTCCGGCCGAGCACGCCGGACAGCGTCCGCAGGCGGGCACGAACGAGAGCACGACGTGGTCGCCGACCTCGAGGTCCTTCACCTCCGGCCCCAACTTGGTGATGACGCCGGACCCTTCGTGGCCGCCCATCACCGGGAAGGACGCCATCGGCATCGAACCGGTGACGATGTGGTGGTCGGAGTGGCACATTCCGGCGGCTTCCATGCGAATCTGCACCTCGCCCGCAACCGGATCACCGATCTCGATCTCCTCGACCGACCACGGCTCGTTCAGGCCCCACAGGATCGCACCCTTGGTCTTCATGTGACTTCCAACCCTTCATTCATGTCTGCGCATCTGCTGATGTGACGATAGACACAAACGGTCCGAATTGGAACACGTTCTACCGAATCGGGTCCGGGAATCCGAAACTGTTACCCCGACACGTCGTGGAGATGGTGGATCGGATCGTGGACGAAGTACTTGGCCAGCGACTCCACCGTGAACGATGCGCCGTCGCTCCGCCGCCCGGTCCGCACCCGGAATTCCGGCGCGACGGCCTCGAAGGCGTCCGCCACCGCCGCACCGGCCGCACGCAGCTCGGCGTCCACGACGGCCGGATCCTGCTCGTTGTAGCGCTCGGCGACCGCGGTCTCGTCCTGATCCCAGTTCGGGAACAGTGGATCCGTCTCGTCGAGCACGATCCGGAGCCGGACGTCGAAGATCCGGAACACGTCGCGAACGTGTGCGGCGTACTCGAGCGCCGACCACGTCTGCTCGTCCGGCCGGACCCTCACATCGGGGCGGGTGAGGACCGGCGACCATGCCTCCGCGTTCGCCCGGACCAGCGCCGGAATGTCCTCGTACCGGGTTGCCGCCGAGTCGAACCCGCAGTCCGGGCACGCCCGGTCGAGGACCCAGGTCCAGTTCTTCGTGTCGGGAGTGATCGCCATGGCGGTCATCGTAGAACGGCCACAGATCCCGCCGTACGAATGCCGCCCACCGGTACGGTCGCGAGCATGCACGCCACCTTTCTCGGTGTTTCCACGATCCTGTTGTCCGACGGCGAGACGTCGCTGATGACGGACGGGTTCTTCTCCAGGCCGCCGCTCCTGCGCTCGGTACTCCGGCCGCTGCGCCCCGACGGTGCCGCCGTCGACCGGGCCCTCACGCGAACTCGAACCGACCGCCTCGCCGCCGTCCTCGTCGCGCACTCGCACTACGACCACGCGATGGACTCCCCCACGGTTGCGGAGCGCACCGGTGCGGAACTCGTCGGTTCGCCGTCGACGCGTCACATCGCCGAGGGTTACGGGTTCGCGATGGACCGGTTCCGGACGATCCAGGTGCGAACTCCCGTGAGGTACGGCGCATTCGAGGTGACGGCTATACCCGCCGAGCACAGCCCCCGGGCGAAGTTCCCGGGCACGATCGAACACGCGGTGCACCCGCCGGCATCGATCGGCGAATAAGCGCAGGGCGACTGCTTCTCGTTCCATTTCGCGCACCCCGACGGCCGCGTCCTCGTCCACGCCAGTGCGAACTTCGTTCTCGGCGCGCTCGACGGATACGACGCCGACACCGTCTATCTCGGCATCGGCACACTCGGCAAGCAGTCCGACCGCTTCCGCCGCGACTACTGGGACGCACTCGTGACCCGGACCGGCGCACGGCGGGTGATCCCGATCCACTGGGACAACTTCTGGAAGCCACTCGACCGGCCGCTGACACCGCTCCCCCGCTTCGCCGACAACTTCCGGCGGTCCCTGCGGTTTCTCACCGAGAGAGGCCTGGCCGAAGGTGTCGACGTGCAACTCCCGGTTGCCTGGGAACGAGTCGATCCGCTGGCCTAGTCCGGGCTTCGCTCGCTCAGAGCTTGTAACCGATCGTCCGGAGCAACGCCTTGCGGTCGGCGACGTCGGCATCGGTCTCGACACCGGCGGGTGGGCGTCCGTCGATCACGCCGGCGATGCCCCGGCCGAGTTCCGTCTCGGCCACGATGATTTCGAGGGGGTTGGCGGTAGCGCAGAAGATGCCGCACACCTCCGGCACCTGCTTCAGCGTGTTCAGGACGTTGACCGGGTAGCCGTCCTCCAGGAACACGAAGAACGAGTGTCCCGCGCCGACCGCGACGGCGTTGCGGGTGGCCAACTCGACGAGACGGTCGTCGTTGCCGGAGCAGCGCACGAGGCGAGGACCCGAGGCCTCGCAGAACGCGACACCGAACCGGAGGTGCGGGCTCACTCCGACCAGGGCCTCGTGCACGTCCTCGACGGTCTTGATGAAGTGGGACTGTCCGACGATCACGTTCATGTCGTCGGGTTTGTCGATCGCCACGATCTGCAGATCCACGATGGCCTCCTCGGATGCCTTTCAGTCTGCCCCGCTCCGGCACGGAGAACAACGACGGAGCGGGCGTTCGACTTCGGGGATCCGCGGACAACGGTGGGGCGGGCGGGGCTCGAACCCGCGACCAATGGATTATGAGTCCACGGCTCTAACCGACTGAGCTACCGCCCCATCGCCGCACTACTCGCGATCGCGGCGTGCCGATGTTACCGTGCGCCCGCCGTGGGCGCGTAGCCGGGACGAAGCCCGCCCTGACAGGACTTTTCGTGGTCGGCGAACCGAATCGTGTCCCGACGTGGGCACTGCCCCGTCGCCGTGTGTGCGAACGCGTCTTCCGGGGTACGCGGATGTGATCCGCACTGCGGAGGACCACGAGACGGGAGCACAGGATGAGCGTCGAACGACCAGGACCCGAACCGGACGATGCACCGGCGCTCGACGACGGAGGGGGCGTTCGGCCGGGTGACACGCCACCGGATGCCGGCCAGACCTCGGGGTTGTCGCATCCGCAGCCGATGCCGGGCCGGACGGTGCCGATCCTCGCGTTCATCGTGGTGGGTCTACTCGTCCTCGCGGTCGCGGCCTTCTTCGTCGCCCGCGTGTTTGCGTTGTTCGACTGAGGTGACCGGCGCGGACGCGTCTGCGACGAGTTCGTACCGTCGCCCGTACGTTTCGACGAGGGCCTGGATCGCGGCGACCACCGGCACCGACACCAGGGCGCCGACCGGGCCGAACAGCGAGGCGCCCACGATCACCGATCCGAACGCGACCGCGGGGTGGATCGAGACCGTCGCGGAGGTGATGCGCGGGTGCAGCACGTAGTTCTCGATCTGCTGGTAGACGGTCCCGAACACGATCACCCACACCCCGTCCATCGGCTGGGACGCCGCTGCGATGATTGCGGGGAGGGCGATCGCGAGGTAGGTGCCCAGGGTGGGGACGAACTGCGAGACGATGCCGGTCCACAGCGCCAGCGGCAACCAGTAGGGCACGCCGATCGCCACGAGGAAGATGCCCGTGGCGACCGAACTCACCGCAGCGAGGATCAGCCGTGACACCACGTATCCGCCGGCCTTCTCGACCGAGATCTCCCACACCACCGAGATGGCCCGCTGTTGCCGCGCCGGGAACCAGCTCGAGATCGTGCGGCGAAGGGCAGGCCCCTGCGCGGACATGTAGAACACGAACAGCAGCAGCGTCAGCATCTGGAACACGACGCCGAGCAGCGACGACAACACACCCAGAACTCCCGGTGTGAACCGCTCGGCGAGGTCTCGGATGGTCTCCGGTGTGAGGTGGATCAGATCCTCGCCGGTCGCGAAGTCGGTGTCGAACACGCGATTGGACCAGTCGGTGACCGAGGACAACGCACCCGGCAGGGCCTTGAGGAGCTGGGCGAGTTGCTGGGCGAGCAGTGTCCCGAAGAGTGCCAGGAACCCGATGGCGAAGACGAACAGCGCGAACAGGACGAGCCCGGTGGCGGCTCCGCGCCGCAACCCCCGGCGCTCGAGCCAGTCGACGACCGGTTCGATGGTGATACTGAACAACCACGCGAGGAACAGCAACCCCAGAAAGCTCCGCAGGTTGACGAACAGCCACCCCGACAACTGGTAGGCGGCGACGGCCAGCAGGACGTAGAGGATCGAGGGCAGAAGCCACCGCGGGGCGTCGCCTGTGCCGAAGCGCCCGATCGACCCTGTCCGCCCGGTTTCGCGGCCGTCCTCGCTCATCGCACACCCCGCGATCGATTGCTGCCGATACAGCGGGAATGTACTCGCCCCGGAGGGTGCACCTGTCCGAATTGACCGGGGCGCAGCAGAAAACCCCGCCCGGATGAACCGGACGGGGTTTCGGTGCTCCCCCGGCTGGACTCGAACCAGCAACCGTCCGATTAACAGTCGGAAGCTCTGCCAATTGAGCTACAGGGGATTATTCTGCTGTGCTTCGCCGTTCCCGGCGATGCGAGAGAAACTGTAGCGCATAGCCCCACCCCAGTACCAAATCGCCTGCCTGTCGACGCATCAGGCAGGATGGGTGCAGGTCGTTGTGCGTCGGGAGGAAGCGGGAATGATGCGGTTGTTGATCGGTATCGCTGCGGGGTACGTGCTGGGTACGCGAGCAGGACGTGTGCGCTACGAACAGATCAGCCGGGCCACCAAGGCCGTGGCCACCAGCCCGGCCACGAAGAAGGTGCTGCAGATGTCGCGTCAGAAGCTGTCCGACTCCCTGAACACTCAGCCGAAGCTCGAGCCCATGAAGCCGCTCGACGAGGAAACGACCATCCTGGTTCCCCAGGATCAGCTCAAGAAGAAGTAGACGGCGGCGGCCGGGTCAGCCGGCCATCCCGTCCCGGTTGGTGTCGCCGATCGCCTGATCGAGCAGGCTGCGGCGGTACTGCTCCAGGGCGACGAGGTCGCCGAGCAGCGAATGGAACTCGTCCGACGCCGTGGCCGGTGAAATGCGCTGCAGCTTGGACTTCAGTTCCGCCACCTGCTCCCCCACCCACACCTCCTGCAGGCGTGCGATCACGCCGGAGATGTATCGCGGCACGGTGTCCTCTTCGGCGGGCAACGGCTCGACGGCGAGTTCCGACACGAGCGACGCCGCGGTGACGTCGTCGACACCGCGGCTGACCGCGTCGACCCACTCGCCGCCGCCGAGTCCCGCGCTGGTGCCGCCGGACGCGATCATCGACTCACGGATCACGACGTACGTCGGATGCGTGAACGTCTCCACCGGCAGCGAGTCGAATACGGTGCCCGCGATCGCCGGGTACTGCAACGCACCCTTCAGTGCCTCGCGCTGCGCCCACAGCGTCGGATCGTTCGGCCGGGGCCGGGTGAGCCCGACCGGCAACTGCGGTGTGTCCTGGTCCTCGTCCCGGGCGGCCTTCTTCTTGAGCGGCGCAGGCAGCGACCCGCGGGTGGACGCCCGCTTGCGCGCCTCGTCCCGCACCCGCTGCCGGACGGCGGCGATGTCGTCCCAGCCCACCCAGCCGGACAACTGGACGGCGTAACTGTCCCGCAGCGTCGCTTCCTTGATCTGCGCGACCACCGGCACGGTGCGCCGCAGCGCCTCGACCCGGCCCTCGGCGGTCTCGAGGTCGTGCTCGGTGAGGATCGACTTGACCACGAACTCGAACATCGGTGTGCGACGCGCCACCAGGTCGCGGACGGCGGCGTCACCGGACTTCTGCCGCAACTCGCACGGGTCCATGCCCTCGGGTGCCACGGCGACGAACGTCTGCCCGGCCATCTTCTGGTCACCCTCGAACGCCTTCATCGCCGCGGCCTGGCCCGCGGCGTCCCCGTCGAACGTGTAGATGATCTCGCCGCGAAAGTAGCTGTCGTCCATCAGCAGTCGCCGCAGCATCGCGAGGTGGTCCTCACCGAACGCGGTGCCACAGGCGGCGACGGCGGTCTTGACCCCGGCCAGGTGCATCGCCATGACGTCGGTGTATCCCTCGACCACCACGGCCTGATGCCCCTTGGCGATGTCGCGCTTGGCGAGGTCGAGCCCGAACAGCACCTGAGACTTCTTGTACAGCATGGTTTCCGGCGTGTTGACGTACTTGCCGGGCATGGTGTCGTCGTCGAACAACTTGCGGGCGCCGAACCCGATGACGTCGCCGGACAGGTTCCGGATGGGCCAGAGCAGGCGCCGGTGGAAGCGGTCGATGTGACCACGCCGCCCGGCTTTCGACAGGCCCGCAGCCTCGAGCTCCTTGACGTCGAAACCCTTGCCCAGCAGGTGCTTCGTGAGGATGTCCCAGCCGTCGGGTGCATACCCGCACCCGAACTGCTGCGCGGCCTGCGCGTCGAAGTTCCGTTCCGTCAGGTAGTCGCGGGCCGCCTGCGCGTCGGGTTCCTGCAGGCGCGCCGAGTAGAACTCCTGCGCGGCCGCGTTGGCCGCGACCAGCCGGGAGCGGGTGCCGCGGTCGCGTTGCACCGAGGTGCCGCCGCCCTCGTACGAGATGGTGTAGTTCAACCGGTCGGCGAGCTGCTCGACGGCCTCGACGAAACTGATGTGGTCGATCTTCTGGAGGAAGGAGTAGACGTCGCCGCCCTCGCCGCACCCGAAGCAGTGGTAGTGCCCGTGATTGGGCCGCACGTGGAACGACGGCGACTTCTCGTCGTGGAACGGGCACAGCCCCTTCATGGAGTCGCCGCCCGCGCGCTTGAGGGAGACGTACTCCCCCACGATGTCCTCGATCCGTGTGCGCTCGCGAATGGCCGCAACGTCACGATCAGGGATTCTGCCAGCCACGAACGACAGTCTAGGCGCTCCGCCGCAGCCCGAACTTCCGCCTCGGGGTCAGCAGTTCGACGGGGCGGGAATCCCGGCGAATCGGTCGCCGAGATAGCCGAATGCGGGACCGGCACCGAGCATGGTGGCGGTGCCGTGGTCGGCGCCCGGGATCACGTCGAACTGCACCGGCACACCCTGTGAGCAGTACCGGGCGACGGTGTTCTGTACCGGCCCGATGGCGACGAGGGGGTCCGCGCTGCCGTGCCAGACGAACATCGGCGTCCTCGGCACTCCCGGATACAGTTCGACGCTGTTCTCGTCCATCACCGAGCGGCCGGACGGATCGGCGAGGATGCCGGGACCGTTGGTCAGGTCGGGTAGCGACTTCCCCGCACCGGCGCCGAGGATCGAATCCGTGCACATGTTGCTCATCTGCGCCCGCAGGGCGAGTCCGTCGCCGTTGAGGCCGTCTCCGAGCGGTGACCGCGTCGGGTATTCACGCTCGAGACCGATGGCGGCCGCGAATCCCAGGCCGAACGCCTGCGAGCGGGTGCTGCCCAGCCGGTCGGCCAGTTCACCGATGTTGACCGGTGTGCCGCCCTGGGCCACGCCCACGATGTTCAGTTCCGGGGCGTAGGTGGGTGCGAGCGCCGCAGCCCAGTTGGTCGCCATGGCGCCGCCCGAATAGCCGGCCAGCCCGACCGGACTGCCACCGAGTCCTGCTTCCGGGAGCCGCTGCGCGGCGCGGACACCGTCGAGGACGAGCCGGCCGCCGAGTTTCGCGGCGCCGTATGCGCTGGTCGGTCCGAGGTGGTCGGGCACGGCGATGGCCCAGCCGCGCGCGAGCAGGGCGTTGAGGGCGGGCCCCTCCTGGATTCCGCCGTTGAACAGCTGATGGGACGGCGCGCACTCGAGCCCGAGCGCGTTGACGAAGGGCTGATAGGACACGAGCGGCCGGTTGGCCGGGGTGCCGCGGGGCACCAGCACCGTGGTGATCGCGGCGATGGGCGCTCCGGCGGAGTTGGTCGACTTGTACTTCACCTGCCAGGCGTCGGCGGTGGGGAAACCGGTGGCGGCGACCGGTCGGCTCGCCAGCACGTCACCGTCGGCGCGTGCCCCGACGTCGGTGGGCGCACCGTAGAACGGGTCGGGGTCCGCGAACGGGTACGCGGGCGCGGCGTGCGCCGCGGGTGGGGCCAGTAGGGCGGCACCGACCGCCACCGCCAGCGCTGCGGACGTCGAACCGATGATCTTGCGCACTGCAGACTTCATCCGGTCTCCCTGACCATTGGGTGCGAGCTGTCTCTAGACCTATTCGTAGCACCGCGGCGGCAGGATGGGTCCGGCTTCCGAACTTTGTCAGCCCCAGCTCGCCTGTGCTCCGAGACTGGACTTGTCGACCCGTTCGAGACGGCTCTCGGTGTAGGAGGCGATCTGGTCGACGACGACCCGGACCCGTGCGGGGTCGTCGGCCGCGGCGTTCCAGGCGGGAATCAGGATGGGGTCGAGACCGGCGGGTGCGGTCGCGAGCAGCCATTCGGCGACGCGGTGCACGCGGTCACGCTGGCGTGCCTGCCGCGCCCGGTGGCCGGCATCCGACATCACGTAGTTCAGTGCGAACGTCTTGAGCAGCGCCACCTCCGCCGCCACCACCGGCGGGACCACCAGGTCGGCGTCGTACCGGGCGACCGGCTTGTCGCCGTGGACGTCGCGGGTCCCGATGATCGCGGCGGTCGCGAACCGGCCTACCAGTTCGCTGGTGAGGTTCTTCAGGGCGACCGAACTGGTGAGCGTGCCGTCGTAGCTGCCCACCTCGACGACGACGGGCAGACGACTCAACCGCGTCGCGGCCTCGACCAGTTCCTCCACGTCGAGGCCCGGGAACTCCGACGCACCGAATTCGGCGAGCGCCCGCTGATCCACCGGATCGGCCAGTGAACGCAGATCGATGCGCCCGTCGATCACGCCGTCCTCGACGTCGTGCACGGAATAGGCGACGTCGTCGGCCCAATCCATGACCTGCGCCTCGAGGCACTGGTGGCCGTCGGGGGCACCCTCGCGGATCCACGCGAGCACGTCGGCGTCGTCGTCGTAGGCCCCGAACTTCGCGCCGGGGCGCGGCCGGGTCCACGGGTACTTGATCGCCGCGTCCAGCGACGCGCGGGTGAGGTTGAGCCCGGCACTGCTTCCGTCGGGGTAGAGCACCTTCGGTTCGAGGCTCGTGAGGATGCGCAGATTCTGGGCGTTGCCCTCGAACCCCCCGCAGCTTTCCGCGACCTCGTCGAGGGCCTTCTCCCCGTTGTGACCGTACGGCGGGTGGCCGATGTCGTGCGCGAGGCCGGCGAGGTCCACCAGATC
The DNA here is from genome assembly GCF_048381435.1 of Rhodococcus mengyinensis. Taxonomy (NCBI): domain Bacteria; kingdom Bacillati; phylum Actinomycetota; class Actinomycetes; order Mycobacteriales; family Nocardiaceae; genus Rhodococcus; species Rhodococcus mengyinensis. The sequence continues at coordinate 19,675 of NZ_JBLWIT010000156.1, forward strand.
GGGATCGCAGCCGAGACCGTCGGCGATTCCGCGACCGATCTGCGCAACCTCGATCGAGTGCGTCAACCGTGTCCGCGGAGTGTCACCGTCCCGGGGGCCCACCACCTGGGTCTTGTCGGCGAGTCTGCGGAGCGCGGCCGAGTGCTGGACGCGGGCGCGGTCGCGGGAGAAGACGGATCGGTGTTGCGCGGCCGCGATCTGGCTGCCCGGGATTCCCGCCCGTTTCGGTGCCTCGCGGACCCGGCGGGCGACGTCGTGCGCGGAGTACACGTCGCCGAGGGGTGTCGTGTGTGCTGTCATCGAATGTCTACTGTCCCGCCGTGTAGGGGAAGTCGGCCGAGAAGTGGGTGAGCTGGTACCAGATCAACGCCCCTGTCTCCCGGGCGATTCCGTGCAACTGGGATTCGCGGGTGAACACGGCGGGCCCCTGCCGGGTGGGCGCCGTCCACGCGTCGAGTCCGGCGTCGCGTGCCATCGTCCGCGTCCGCAGCGAATGCCACGGGTCGCTGACCAGGACCGCCGAATCGATGCCCTGCGCCCCCATCGCCTCACTCACCGCCTCGATGCTGAGCAGGGTGTCCGACCCCTCCTCGACCGCGGTGATGCTGTCGGCGGGGACGCCGCGCGAGATCAGATAGTTCTTGCCGGACGCCGCCTCGGTGTACTCGTCGCCCTCCTGTTTGCCGCCGACCGTGATGACCTCGGGGGCCACCCCGCGCTCGTACAGCTTGTACGCCTGCTCGAGCCGGGCCTCGAACACCGACGACGGGGTTCCCGAGTACTGGGCGGCCCCGAGCACGACGATCGCGTCGGCGGCGGACGTGTCGTCGATCCGCGCGACCTGCCACACCCGGACCGCGGTGCCGAGCACCAGCGCGGCGGCGAGGAGGACCACGCCGGCGATGATCCGGCGGGTCCACCGGGCCAGCGTGCCGGCGAACCCCAGGCGCGCAGGACGGCGCGGGAGGTCGTGGCGTTCACGGCTCGGTGCAGAATTCACTCCCTGATTCTGCCAGCTGTCGCCGAACTGTCCCGATGACGACTCGCCACACCCGATAGATTTGCTGCCATGCCACTCGCACCGCGCCTCGAGCAGACGCCGTCGTTCCGCTCCCGACTTCCCCGTGCTCGGCGGTTCGCCGCCGTCGGCGCCGTCTCCGCACTCCTGACTCTCGTGGCGATCCTGTTCTCTCCCGCGAGCGCCTCGGCGGACGCACCGTTCCGTCTTCCCGGGCAGATCACGGACACCGTCGGCGTGCTCGACGCCGACCAGCAGAGCGACGTCCAGGCCGCGATCGACCAGCTGTACGACGAGCACAAGGTGCGGTTGTGGGTGGTGTACGTGCCCGACTTCAACGGGCTCGGCGCCGGTCCGTGGGCGGATCAGACGGCGCAGGCGTCCTCGCTCGGCGACCGCGACGCCCTGCTCGCGGTCGCGACGGTCGACCGCGAGTACGCCCTCATCGCGCCGGACGGACTGTCGGAGATCACCAGCGACGAGGCCGAGTCGATCCGGGTGGATGCGGTGGAACCCGCCCTGCGCGAGGAGGATTGGGCCGGAGGCGCGATCGCCGCAGCAGGCGGCCTGGGCGACGCGATGACTCCGGGCGAAGGAATGTCGGTGCGCACACTGCTGATCGGCGGCTGTGTGGTCGTCGTGGGTGCGGGTGGCGTGGTGCTGTATTCGCGGAAGAAGAAGCACGACCGCACCCGGGCCGGCGTCGAGGCGGCGCGCAGCATCAGCCCCGAGGACACCGCCGCTCTGACGGCGCTCCCGCTGCCGACGCTGGACGAGCGCGCCAAGGAGGTGCTCGTCGAGACCGACGACGCGCTGCGTACGAGTCAGGAGGAACTCGACCTGGCCCGCGGCGAATTCGGCGAGCAGGCCACAGCATCGTTCACGGCGGCGTTCGACACGGCGAAGGCGACGCTCGCGGCCGCGTTCACCGTCCGTCAGCGACTCGACGACGCGATCCCCGAGACCCCGCAGCAGCAACGGGAGATGCTCATCGACATCATCACCTCGTGCGGGCGCGCCGACCGCGAACTCAATGAGCGGGTCCAGGAGTTCGACGGACTCCGGGACCTGCTGATCAACGCCCCCGACCGACTCGACGCGCTCACTCGGGACATGGTCGCGCTCACCGTGCGCATCCCCGAATCCACGCAGACGCTCGCCACCCTGCAGACCGAATTCCCGGCCGCCGCACTCGCTTCCGTCGCCCACAACGTGACGATGGCGGAGGAGCGGCTCGCGTTCGCGGAACGGGCCGTGGCCGACGGACGGGACGCGATCGCCCTGCCGCCCGGAAAACAGGGGCCGGCGGTGTCGGCGATCCGCGGAGCCGAGGGCGCCCTCGAACAGGCCCGGACGCTGCTCGACGCCGTCGACCACGCCGCGGAAGACATCCGGCACGCCATCGCGACGCTGCCGGCCGCGATCACCGACGTGGAGGCCGGGATCGCGGCCGCCGCCCAGTTCACCGAGCAGGGTGGGGACCGGCTCGCTCGGGCCCGCGCCGCGGCCGAGGCGGCGCTGGCGGCTGCGCGGGCCGCCGCGGACACCGACCCGCTCGGCAGCTTCACCCAGATCGTCAAGGCAGACGCGGAACTCGACGCCGTCCTCGCCGAGGCGCAGGAATCCCGGCAGCAGGCCGAGCGCGCGCAGCAGCGTCTCGAGCAGGACCTCATGGCCGCGCAGTCGCAGGTCACGGCGGCGTCGGACTTCATCGGTACCCGACGCGGCGCGGTGGGAGCGGACGCCCGGACCCGCCTCACGGAGGCGCAGCGGCACCTGGCGGGCGCGCAGCAACTCCGCGGCACCGACGCCTCCCGCGCGCTTCAGCACGCCCAGGCCGCGGCCGCCCTGGCGGCCGACGCACTGCGCCTGGCGCAGAACGACGTGAGCCGCTGGGAGTCCCGCCAGCGCCCAGGGCCCGGAAGCGGTGGCGGGAACGCCACCGGCGCGATCCTCGGCGGCATCCTGATCGACAGCATCCTGCGCGGCGGATTCAGCGGCGGCAGCAACTGGGGAAGCCGCGGCTCCGGCGGTGGCCGCAGCAGCGGCCCGCGGTCCTTCGGCGGCCCGAGCAGCTCCGGCCGGATCAGTGGGGGCGGCCGATTCTGACGTCCTCCCGAGTCTTCGTCGCATTCGCTTGCGTCGCGGCCACCGCCTGCGGCGTCCTGTCGGGCTGCGAGGGCGGGGACCCGGCCGAGGACGACGCGATCCCGCTGTCGGCTGAGGCCTATCGCAGCCGGGAGGACGACGCGGCAGGTGGGCGGATTCACGTGCGGATCGCGAACACCGGCGACGCGCCCGTCGCCGTGACATCCGTGGCGTTGGACAGTCCCGGCTTCGAGGCGGCGCCCGCGACCCGGCGCGAGGTCGAACTCGGCCCCGGCAGCCGGATCGATGTCGAGGCCGAATACGGCCCGGTGCGCTGCGACACGTCCCCGGAGCCGGCGTACGCCCTGGTCGGTGTCGCCGATCGGGACGGCTCGCCCGTGCGGGTGCCGCTCGCAGCCCCGTACGACGTCCTCGGACGAATCCACGACGGCGACTGCGCCGCAGAGGATCTGGCGCGGGCCGTACCGGTGACACTGATCCCGGCGGCGGCTCCTCCCGAGCCGACCGCACCCCTGCCCGCCCAGCTCGTCGTGAGCCGGGGAACGGCGTCGGGTGACATCCGGTTGGACGAGATCGGCGGCAGCGTCCTGTATGCGCTGCACGGCGCGCTGCCCGCCACCATGCGGGCGGGCGAGGACCGGCTGAGCGTCGACATCACGATCGACGCGGCGCGCTGCGACCCCCATGCCCTCGCGGAGGCGAAGAAGCCCTTCGTCTTTCCGCTGTGGATCGCCGTCAGCTCCTCGGCACCGGAATACTCACGCATCCCGGTGTCCGAGGAGAACCGGCGAATCCTGACGAACTATCTGACCGCGACCTGCGACGCGCGCAGGTGACGGCGGATCAGGAACCGATGAGGCGCTGCGCCAGGTAACCCTCGACCTGGTCGAGCGCGACCCGCTCCTGAGCCATGGAGTCACGCTCACGCACGGTCACGGCGTGGTCCTCGAGCGTGTCGAAGTCCACGGTGATGCAGAACGGTGTGCCGATCTCGTCCTGACGGCGGTAGCGGCGGCCGATCGCGCCGGCGTCGTCGAACTCGACGTTCCAGTGCTGACGGAGCGTCGCGGCGAGATCCTTGGCCTTCGGCGTCAGGTCCGCGTTACGCGACAGCGGCAGCACCGCGGCCTTCACCGGGGCGAGACGACGGTCCAGACGCAGCACGGTGCGCTTGTCGACGCCGCCCTTCGCGTTCGGCGCCTCGTCCTCGGTGTACGCGTCGACGAGGAACGCCATCAGCGACCGCGTGAGACCGGCTGCCGGCTCGATGACGTACGGCGTGTAGCGCTCACCGGTGGCCTGGTCGTAGTAGTTGAGATCGGTGCCCGAATGCTTCGAGTGGGTCGACAGGTCGAAGTCGGTGCGGTTGGCCACACCCTCGAGCTCGCCCCACTCGCTGCCCTGGAAGTGGAAGCGGTACTCGATGTCGACGGTGCGCTTGGAGTAGTGCGACAGCTTGTCCTGGGCGTGCTCGTACAGGCGCAGGTTGTCCTTGTTGATGCCGAGCCCGGTGTACCAGTCCATGCGGTAGTCGATCCAGTACTGGTGCCACTCTTCGTCCTCGCCGGGCTTGACGAAGAATTCCATCTCCATCTGCTCGAACTCGCGGGTGCGGAAGATGAAGTTTCCGGGCGTGATCTCGTTGCGGAAGCTCTTGCCGATCTGGCCGATGCCGAACGGGGGCTTCTTGCGCGACGTGGTGAGCACGTTCGCGAAGTTCACGAAGATGCCCTGCGCGGTCTCGGGGCGGAGGTAGTGCATGCCCTCTTCGCTCTCGACCGGGCCGAGGTACGTCTTCAACATCATGTTGAAGTCGCGGGGCTCGGTCCACTGACCGACCGTGCCGCAGTCGGGGCAGGCCACGACGTCCATCGGGACGTCGTCCGGGTTGTCGAGGCCCTTCTTCTCCGCGTAGGCCTCCTGCAGGTGGTCCTGACGGTGACGCTTGTGACAGTTGAGGCACTCGACCAGCGGGTCGTTGAACACGCCGACGTGACCGGACGCCACCCACACCTCGCGGGGCAGGATGACCGAGGAGTCGAGGCCGACGACGTCCTCGCGGCTGGTGACCATGTTGCGCCACCACTGCTTCTTGATGTTCTCCTTGAGCTCGACGCCCAAGGGGCCGTAGTCCCAGGCCGACTTCGTGCCTCCGTAGATCTCACCGCACGGGTAGACCAGGCCACGACGCTTGGCGAGATTGACGACGGTTTCGACTTTGGACTTCGGTGCCACTCGGGTGCTCTCCATCTGGGTAATAGATGCATGGTTCACGTGCGCTTTTCGGAGCCCAGCCTATCTGCCCGACCGCGGTCGGTTCACCCACCCGGTTGACATGCGTATTCGCGCATATCAAAATGGAATCGATTTGCAATAAGGTGAGGGTGATCCTCCCGGGCCGACGGCCTCGCGGCCACGGTCCCGTCCATTGTCCGGCACTCCGAAGGAGATCACTGGTGAGCGTCATCGATCCCGGGGATCTGCATCCGTTCGAGGCGGCGGCGCCCGCCCACGTGCCGTCGAAGGAGACCCTTGCGGCGGCCGGCGACATCCTGCGCGCCCTCGCGGCCCCCGTCCGGATCGCGATCGTCCTCCAGCTCCGCGAATCGGAACGGTGCGTGCACGAACTCGTCGGGGCACTCGGAGTCACCCAGCCACTGATCAGCCAGCATCTTCGCGTGCTCAAGGCCGCGGGCGTCGTGCGCGGCGAACGCACCGGACGTGAGGTCCTCTACCGCCTGGTGGACGACCACCTCGCCCACATCGTCGTGGACGCCGTCGCGCACGCCGAGGAAGGATAGAAGCCTTGACCCAGAACACCGGCCAGCGCAAGCCCGTCGTCGTGGGAGTACGCGCCACCAAGCAGCGCAGCGCCATCTCCGCGCTCCTCGACGACATCGAGGAGTTCCGGTCGGCGCAGGAACTGCACGACGAACTCCGCAAGCGCGGCGAGGGCATCGGGCTGACCACCGTCTACCGCACCCTGCAAACGCTCGCCGACGCCGGCACGGTCGACGTCCTGCGCACCGACACCGGTGAATCCGTGTACCGGCGCTGCTCGTCCGGACATCACCATCACCTGGTCTGCCGTGCCTGCGGCTACACCGTCGAGGTCGAGGGGCCCACCGTCGAGCAGTGGTCGCAGTCGATCGCCGACGCACACGGCTTCTCCGACGTCAGCCACACCATCGAGATCTTCGGCGTCTGCAAGGACTGCACCGCGACGCAGTGAGCGTCAGGGGATCAGCCCCTGCCGGGCGGTGTCGGCCCCGCTCAACACGAGAAGCAGCATCGTGGTCAGTGCCTCGTCCTCGAGCCCGGCAGCCGGGAACGTGTAGCGCAGGATGACGTCCGCGAGCCGGCCGTGACCGAACACCGCGATCGAACCGAACTGCAGTGCGCCGTTCCGCTCCGCGACCTTCTTGTGCAGCGACGCGCTGACCGGACGATCCCAGGCCAGCACGCACGTCATCGACAACACATCGAGGCCCTCGGTGAGGGTCATCGCACTGATCGAGCACAGCGCCCCGGCGTACTCGAAACTCAGCGAACCGTCCTCCGCCCGGGTGACGGTGGCGAAGTGCTCGAGCGCGTCCGCCGCCCGCCCGAGCAGCGCGGGCGCCCCGTCGACGGTCATTTCACACCACCGAACCGACGGTCACGCGACGCGTACTCGACACACGCCGCCCACAGGTCCCGGCGGTCGAAATCCGGAAACAGCTTCTCCTGGTACACCATCTCGGCGTAGGCCGACTGCCAGATCAGGAAGTTGGACGTGCGCTGCTCGCCGGACGGCCGGAGGAACAGGTCGACGTCCGGCATGTCCGGCTCGTCGAGGTACCGGGCCACGGTCGCCTCGGTGATCTTCTCCGGGTCGAGTTGCCCCGCCGCGACCCGCCTGCCGATCTCCTTCGCCGCGTCGGCGATCTCCGCGCGCCCGCCGTAGTTGACGCACATGGTCAGGTTCATGACCGTGTTGTGCTTCGTCAGCTCCTCGGCGATCTCGAGTTCCTTGATGACGCTGCGCCACAGCTTGGGACGGCGCCCCGCCCACCGCACGCGCACCCCCATCTCGTGCATCTCGTCGCGGCGACGCCGGATCACGTCGCGGTTGAAGCCCATCAGGAAGCGGACCTCCTCGGGGCTGCGTTTCCAGTTCTCGGTGGAGAACGCGTAGGCCGACAACCATTCGACGCCCATCTCGATGCACCCGCAGACGGCGTCCATCAACACGGCCTCGCCACGTTCGTGGCCCGCGGTCCGGGGCAGTCCGCGCTCCTGCGCCCAGCGGCCGTTGCCGTCCATCACCAGCGCGATGTGCCGGGGCACGAGTTCGGGTTGCAGGCCGGGCGGGCGGGCGCCCGAGGGGTGCGGGTCCGGCGGCCGGATCTGGCGCTCGGCCCCGGAACTATGCGGGGCTCGAGGTTCGCGTCGTCGAATCACGGTCCCCATCCTGCCTGACCGAATCCTCCACCCTTACCGCCGCATGCGGTCGTGCGCGTTCGATCAGCGGGAGGGTGCGGAGTTGCCGTTCGAGGTGCCACTGCAGATGCGCCGCGACGAGACCGCTGGCCTGCCCCCGCAACGACTCGGGCACGTCCTCCGTGCTCGCCCAGTCGCCGCGGATCAGCGCATCCATCAGGTCGAGGACACCCGGTGACGGCGTGGCGGCGCCCGGCGGTCGGCAACGGACGCACACCGCTCCCCCGGCGGCCACGTGGAATGCCCGGTGCGGTCCGGGGGCGCTGCACCGCGCGCAGTCGTCGAGGGCGGGAGCCCACCCCGCAAAACCCATGGCCCGCAACAGGAAGGCGTCGAGGATCAGCTCGCACGGGCGGTTGTGCTCGGCGACGGCCCGCAGCGCCCCGACCGTCAGGCGATGTAGTTGCGGCGCCGGGGCCCGTTCCTCACCGGCGAGCCGCTCGGCGGTCTCGAGGATCGCGCACGCCGTGGTGTACCGGGAGTAGTCGTCGACGATGTCGGTCGCGAACGCGTCGACCGTCTGGACCTGGGTGACGATGTCGAGGTTGCGGCCCGGGTAGAGCTGCACGTCGATGTGCGCGAACGGCTCGAGCCGGGCGCCGAACTTGGACTTCGTGCGGCGCACCCCCTTGGCGACCGCGCGCACCAGACCGTGCTGCCGGGTGAGGAGTGTGACGATACGGTCGGCCTCGCCCAGCTTGTGCTGGCGCAGGACCACCGCATTGTCTCGATACAACCTCACCGGTCCAGTCTCCCACGTCGCGGCGACCACATTCCGCAGGCCGAGCCGGATGCGACGGTCAGGGCTCGGTGCGCCCGTCGCGCACGGCGTCGACGACGTCGCGGACTCCGTCGATGACGAGTTGCGGCTGCTCGATGTTGATGTTGTGGCCGCTGTTCGTGTTCGTGACATGCGTGGCACCCGGGACGAGTTGTGCCAGATCCGCCTGCGCCTTCGGCTGCACGGCGTCGAGGGCCGGGCCGTAGCCGGGATCGATGTCGGCGGGGAGGCTTCCGTTCGCAATGCCCTCCGCGATCTGCGGCGCCACCGAACGGTCGGCGGAGAGGACGACGAGCGGCTGGGGCCGGATCGGTTCGGCGGCGCGGATCTCGTCGAAGCTGCGGACGAAGTCGACACGCTCGAGGTCCGGGTACTCGTCGAGACTGTCCTGCTGCGGGGTGTTGAGCCGCAGGAACTCCTCGAACTGCTCCGGGGGCAGGAGCGTCTGCAGCTCCTCCGACTGCGCGTCGATCAGCACCATGCCCGCCACCTCGTCGGGATGGGTGCCGGCGAAGAGTCTCGCGATCTGACCGCCGTAGGAGTGGGCGGCCAGCACGTAGGGGCCGGGGCCGGCCTCGCCCGCGGCGCCCAGCAGCGACTGGAGGTCGGCGACCGCGTCCGTGGTGGTGATCGGCTGCGGAACCGGGTCGCTGCGGCTCAATGCGTCGTCGCCCAGCACGACTCCCGGCCGGTCGTACGAGCAGACTCGGGTGAACTCGGCGACCCCCTCGAAGGCCGAGGTGCTTGCCGGATCGGCCGTCGTCGTCCACTGATCGGCACCGAACCGGAGACCGGACACGAACACGACGGTCGGTGCGCCTGTGCCCGCACACTCGAGATGGATGTTCCTACCCCCGCCGATGTCGACGGTGCCGGCGAAATTCTCGCTCGTGTCGCCGTCGTCGCTCACTCCGCACGCGGCGACGAGCACCACGACCCCCAGAGTGGGGAGCCACCCCGACAACCGCGGCCACATCAGCACGACACACCTCGAAACCCGTTCGGAAACGCAGACCGCTTCCGGGTGATCCGTACCCCGCTCTCCCCGGATCAAACCCGGACGCCGCCCGGCGTCAGCCGAAACGCTGCTCGAGGTGCACCGTCACCTCCACTCCGGCACGGTCCTTACCGATCAACTTGCACAGTGCGATCTTCAGGGGAAGCCAGTGCGGACCTTCACCCGAGGGCATCAGGGTCGCATTGAACGGGTGGCCGTCGATCGTCCCGCCGACCTTCACCGGCCGCCGCGTTCCGAGAAGTTCGGCGGAGTCCGGCACGGTCACGTACGTGGCGAACGCCCCGTCCTTCTGGATCGGCGCCGTGAAGGTGTGCGCGAGTGGTTGCGGGGTCTTCGGTGCGGGCATTCGTGGCTCCTCCGGTCGAGTGTGATGCTGCGGTCGAAGGTAGGACTCCCGGAGCCGGCCGGAATCATCGGTCGTGAGCAGGATCACGTCGCCCGGTCACACCTGGAACCGGTACCCCATCCCGGCCTCGGTGATGAGGTGACGCGGGTGGGACGGGTCGTCCTCGAGTTTGCGCCTCAGCTGCGCCAGATACACCCGCAGGTAGTGGGTCTCGGTGGCGTACGCCGGACCCCACACCTCCCGCAGCAGTTCCTTCTGCCCCACCAGCTTGCCCTTGTTGCGCACCAGCATCTCGAGCATTCCCCACTCGGTCGGCGTCAGGTGCACCTCGGTCCCTGCCCGCCGCACCGTCTTCGCCGCCAGATCGACCGTGAACGAATCCGTTTCCACCACAGGTTCACTCGTGTCGACGGCCGTCGTCGCCCGGCGGGCGGCCGCACGCACCCGGGCCAGGAACTCGTCCATCCCGAACGGCTTGGTGACGTAGTCGTCGGCGCCGGCGTCGAGAGCGTCGACCTTGTCCGCGGAGTCCGTCCGCGCCGACAGCACGATGACCGGTGCGGGGCACCACCCGCGGAGGCCGGCCAGCACCTCGGTGCCGTCCATGTCGGGTAGCCCGAGGTCGAGCACGATCACGTCCGGCGGTCGCTCGGCCGCGGCGCGCAGGGCGGCCGCCCCGGACGCGGCCGTCACCACGTCGTACCCGCGCACGCTCAGATTGATCCGCAGGGCGCGGAGAATCTGCGGTTCGTCGTCGACGACGAGAACTCTCGTCATGAATGCTCCCCTCCCGCCCCGGCCAGCTCCACCACCATCGTCAGACCACCGCCGGGGGTGTCGGTGGCGCTGATGGTTCCGCCCATCGCGTCGACGAATCCGCGGACGACGGAGAGCCCGAGCCCGACTCCCGTGGTCGTGTCGCGGTCCCCCAGCCGCTGGAACGGGGCGAACATCTCGTCTGCCCGCCCACGCGGAATTCCCGGCCCCGTGTCGGCGACGGTGATGACGGCGCGGTCGCCCACCGCCGCGGCACCGACCCGGATCACGGAGTCCTCACCGTAGCGGAGTGCGTTGTCGATCAGATTGGCGAGCACCCGCTCGAGCAGGCCCGAATCCGCCATCGCCGTCACCGTTCCGACGTCGACTTCCACCCTTTCCCGGGCCCGGGTCCCGGTCCGGCCGCCGATTCCCAGACCCACCAGCGCCCGGTGCACCACCTCGTCGAGGTACACCGGCCGCAGCGTCGGGGTCACCACTCCCGCCGCGAGACGGGAGGAGTCGAGCAGGTTCCCGACGAGAGAGGTCAGCACGTCGGCCGATTCCTCGATGGTCGCGAGCAGTTCGGCGGTGTCCTCCGGGGAGAAGTCGACGTCGTCGCTGCGCAGGCTGGACGCGGCGGCCTTGACCGCGGCCAGTGGGGTCCGGAGGTCGTGGCTGACGGCGGACAGCAGCGACCGCCGCAACCGGTCGGCCTCGGCCAGCGCCTGCGCCTGCCCCGCCTCCTGCGCGAGCTCGGTCTGGCGGATCATGCCCACCGCCTGGTTGGCGACGGCGAGGAGCACCCGACGGTCCCGGGCGTGCAGTTCGCTGCCGCGCAGGGCGAGCGCGTATTCCCCTTCCCCCACCTCGCAGACGGTGTCGGCGTCGGCGATGCTCACCGGTGGGTGCGGCCCGACGGACCCCACCGGACCGCGGTCCCGGTGCAGCACGCTGACCGAATCCTGGCCGTAGGTCTCGCGCACCTTCTCGAGCAGCGTGTCGAGGTCGGCGCCGCGCAGCACCGATCCGGCGAACAGTGCCAGCAGCTCGGCTTCCTGCGACGCCCGGCGGGCTTCCCGTGAACGTTTGGCGGCCGCGTCGACGAGGACCGCGACGGCGACGGCCACCACGAGCAGCACGACCGTGGTGATGAAGTTGTCCGGCTCGGCGATGGTGAAGCTCCGCACCGGCGGCGTGAAGAAGTAGTTGAGGAACAGACCCGAGATCAGCGCGGAGAACGCGGCGGGGGCGACACCCCCGAGCAGCGACACGAGCAGCACCACGATGAAGAACAGGGCTCCCTCGCCGACCAATCCGAGCCACCGGTCGACGGCACTCATCACCAGCGTGGCCACCGACGGTACGAGGACGGCGGCGATCCAGGCGATCGCCGTGCGCGAACGGGAGCCCACCGGCGACAACCGCCGCGGGCGGTGGGATTCGCCGTGCGTCACCATGTGCACGTCGATCGACCCGGACTGTTGCACCACGCTTGCGCCGATGCCCTCGTCGAAGATCCGCGCCCACCGTGAGCGTCTCGACGTGCCCAGCACCAGTTGTGTGGCGTTCGCGGTCCGGGCGAAGTCGAGCAACGTGGTCGGGACGTCGTCGCCGACGACGCTGTGCAGACTCGCGCCGATATTTGCGGCGAGGGCCCGTACCTTGCCCATCTCCGGAGCCGAGACACCCGCGAGGCCGTCGCCGCGCACCACGTGCACGACGATCAGTTCGGCGCTGGATCTCGACGCGATCCGGCCGGCGCGCCGAACCAGCGTCTCCGATTCCGGTCCGCCCGTCACCGCGACCACCACCCGTTCCCGGGCCTCCCACGTGTCGGTGATCTTGTTCTCCGCACGGTATTTCGCGAGTGCGGCATCCACCTGGTCGGCCACCCACAGCAGGGCCAGTTCGCGGAGTGCGGTGAGGTTCCCTTTCCGGAAGTAATTGCTCAGTGCCGCATCGACTTTGTCCGCGGCATAGATGTTGCCGTGGGACAGCCTGCGGCGCAGAGCCTCCGGAGTGATGTCGACCAATTCGACCTGCGTGGCGGCGCGCACCACCTCGTCGGGAACCGTTTCCTGCTGCACCACTCCGGTGATCCGCTGCACCACGTCGTTGAGGCTTTCGAGGTGCTGGACGTTGAGCGTCGAGAGGACGTCGATCCCCGCGGCGAGGAGTATCTCCACGTCCTGCCAGCGTTTCTCGTGGACGCTGCCCGGTGTGTTCGTGTGCGCGAGCTCGTCTACGAGGACCAGCGCCGGCCTGCGGGCCAGCACCGCCTCGACGTCGAGTTCCCGGCCGAGCGTGCCCCGGTAGGCGATCAGCTTGGGCGGAATCAGTTCGAGGTCGCCGAGCTGCGCCGCCGTGCGGTCGCGG
>NZ_JBLWIT010000156.1:32570-147198 GCF_048381435.1 Rhodococcus mengyinensis
GGGTCTCCACCACGGCCGCGACCACGTCGCACCCCCGCTCCCGGCGGCGGTGCGCCTCACCGAGCATCGCGAACGTCTTGCCGACACCCGGTGCGGCTCCGAGATAGATGCGCAGTTCACCGCGTCGGCGTTCGGCGTCCCGGCGCACGCCCTCGGTTCCGGTACCACTCACCTCGCCATCATCCACCAGCGGTCGGGGCGGTGCACTCGGGAGCGGTCAGGCCGAGGGCCAGGTTCAGTTCGAGGACGTTCACCCGTTCCTCACCGAGGAAGCCGAGTTGCCTTCCCTCGGTGTTCTCGTCGACGAGTTGCCGGACCCGGGTCTCGCTGAGACCGTTCTCCGCGGCCACCCTCGGCACCTGCAACGCCGCGTACGCGGGGCTGATGTGCGGGTCGATGCCCGAGCCGGATCCGGTGACCGCGTCCGCCGGTACCTTGGAGGGGTCCACCCCCTCCCGGGTCGCGATCGCCGCCCGCCGGTCGGCGATGAACGTCGCCAGGATCTCACTGCTCGGCCCCTGGTTGGTGGGCAGGGCGGTGGCGGGATCGCCCGGCGCGAACGGATCCTGTTCGGCCACCGACCCGGTGACCCGGTTGTGGAAGAACGGATCCGGCTCCCCCGCAGGCACCTGCGGGTCGACACCGACCCACCGGCTCCCGACGACGCACCCGGTGCTGTCGCGCACCGCAGACCCCTCGGCCGCCCCTGCGCCGATCCTGCTCACCCCCCACACTGCGGCGGGATAGAGCACACCGAGGACTGCTGTGAGTGCGAGCAGGACGAGTAGTCCGGCCCAGGTCTGCCGGAGCAGGCCGATGAGAAATCGCATGCGGGATCACCCAATTCCGGGAATGAGACGGACGACGAGGTCGATGAGCCAGATCCCGGCGAACGGCGTGATCACACCGCCGAGACCGTAGATCAGCAGGTTGCGGCCCAGCAGCGTCGACGCCGACGACGGACGGTAGCGAACGCCTTTCAGCGACAACGGGATCAGCGCGACGATCACCACGGCGTTGAAGATCACCGCCGACAGGATGGCCGATTCCGGGGTGGCCAGCCGCATGACGTTCAGCGTGTCCAGCTGCGGATAGATTCCGCTGAACAGGGCGGGGAGAATCGCGAAGTACTTGGCCAGGTCGTTGGCGAGCGAGAACGTGGTGAGCGCCCCGCGGGTGATGAGCAGTTGCTTGCCGATCTCCACCACCTCGATGAGCTTGGTGGGATCCGAATCGAGATCCACCATGTTCCCGGCTTCCTTCGCCGCGGACGTGCCGGTGTTCATCGCCACCCCGACATCCGCCTGGGCCAGCGCCGGGGCGTCGTTGGTGCCGTCCCCGGTCATCGCGACGAGCCGGCCGCCCTCCTGTTCTCTGCGGATCAGCGCGAGCTTGTCCTCGGGTGTCGCCTCGGCCATGAAGTCGTCGACACCGGCCTCGGCCGCGATGGCCTTCGCCGTCAACGGGTTGTCGCCGGTGATCATCACCGTGCGAATCCCCATGGCCCGCAGTTCCGCGAACCGCTCGGCGATACCCGGTTTCACCACGTCCGACAGCGCGATCACCCCGAGGACGGTCGCTGCGTCTCCGTGAACGGTGGCGACCACCAGCGGTGTTCCCCCGGCCTGCGCGATCTGGTTCACACTGTCGGTGACCGCGGGCGCCGCCTGCCCGCCGAGCGCCTGCACCCACGTCAGCACGGCGTCGCTCGCGCCCTTGCGGATCCGGGCGCCGTCGATGTCGAGTCCGCTCATCCGGGTCTGCGCCGTGAACGGCACGAACTCCTCCGCTCGCTCCGCCTCGGACGGTGCCGGGTCCAACCCGAAGTCGCGGACACACAGGTCCACGATGCTGCGCCCCTCGGGCGTGCCGTCCGCGAGGCTGGACAACCGTGCGGCCGTGGCCAACTCGATCGCGGAAACCCCCGGTGCGGGATGCAGGGCCGTGGCCTGCCGGTTGCCGAACGTGATGGTGCCGGTCTTGTCCATCAGCAGGGTGTCGATGTCGCCGGCGGCCTCCACCGCCCGCCCCGACATCGCCAGGACGTTCCGCTGCACCAGCCGGTCCATCCCGGCGATGCCGATGGCCGACAGCAGGGCCCCGATCGTGGTGGGGATCAGGCAGACCAGCAGCGCGATCAGCTTGATCGGATCCTGCTCCTGGCCCGCGTACAGGCCCATCGGGCCGATCGCGACGACGGCCAGCAGGAAGATGATCGTCAGCGACGCCAGCAGGATGTTCAGCGCGATCTCGTTCGGCGTCTTCTGCCGCGCCGCCCCCTCCACGAGGGCGATCATCCGGTCCACGAACGACTGTCCGGGGGCCGCGGTGATGCGCACGACGATCCGGTCGGACAGCACGGTCGTGCCACCGGTGACGGCACACCGGTCGCCACCGGATTCGCGGACGACGGGCGCCGATTCGCCGGTGATGGCCGACTCGTCCACGGTCGCGATTCCGTCGACGACGTCGCCGTCGCCGGGTATCACCTCTCCCGCCTCGACGACCACCCGGTCGCCGACGGTGAGTTCGGTACCCGCCACCGACTCCACCCGGCCGCTCGCCGTGATCCGGTGGGCGACCGTGTCCTGCTTCACCTTCCGCAGGCTCGCCGCCTGCGCCTTGCCCCGCCCTTCCGCGACCGACTCGGCCAGATTCGCGAACAGCACCGTGAACCACAGCCAGGCGACGACGGCCCAGGAGAACACCGACGGGTCGGCGACGGCCATGACGGTGGTGACGACGGAGCCGACGAACACCACGAACATCACCGGGTTGCGGGCGAGGTGCCGGGGGTCGAGTTTGCGCAGGGCGCCCGGGAGCGCCGTCACCAGCTGGGCGGGGCTGAAGATTCCCGCCTTCACGGGCGCCGGGTCGTGGCCGGCCTCGGGCGTCGTCGCCGTCCCGGATTCCGGACGACTGGTCACGTTCACACTCACTGCAGAGCCTCCGCGATCGGTCCCAGCGCGAGGGCCGGGAAGAATGTCAACGCCGCGACGAGCACGACGGTGCCGGTGAGGAGCCCGGTGAACATCGGGCCCGCCGTCGGCAGGGTCCCGGCGCCTGCGGCCGTCTTCTTCTGCGACGCCAGGGATCCGGCGAGCGCGAGGACGAAGATGATCGGCAGGAACCGGCCGAGCAGCATGCACAGGCCGAGAGCGGTCTGGAACCAGTCGCTCGTCACCGTCAGCCCGCCGAACGCACTGCCGTTGTTGTTCGAGGCCGACGCGAACGCGTACAGCACTTCCGAGAACCCGTGGATGGATCCGGGGCTTCCGGGGTCGCCGCTGTTGCCCTGGTAGCCGGTGGTCGAGGACAGGATCACGGTGATTCCGGTCCCGATCAGGACGAGCGCCGGCATCACCAGCACCGACAGGGCGGCGAGGGTGATCTCCCGCTGCCGCAGCTTCTTGCCCAGGTATTCGGGTGTGCGGCCGACGAGGAGTCCGCCGACGAAGACGGCGATCAGGGCGAGGACGAGAATTCCGTAGAGCCCCGTGCCGACACCGCCGGGCGCGATCTCGCCGAGCAGCATATTGAGCAGTACGGCTCCGCCGCCGAGCGGCGACAGGCTGTCGTGCGCCGAATTCACCGCGCCCGTGGACGTTCCGGTGGTGCTCACGGCGAACAGTGCCGTGCCGGGGACTCCGAAACGAACCTCCTTGCCCTCCATCATCGCGCCCGCGGCGGTGGCGGCGACGCCGCGCCGACCCGACTCCGCGGCTAGCGTGACCGCGAGGAGCGATCCCCACAGGATGCCCATCACGGCGAGCAGGGTCAGCCCCTGGCGGTGCCCGGACACCTCGCTCGCTCGGTCGTGAGGATCGCCGACCATGGTGCCGAACGTGCGGGTGAGGGAGACCGGGATCAGCAGGATCGCGAGGATTTCGACGATGTTGCTGATCGGCGTCGGGTTCTCGAACGGGTGCGCCGAATTGGCGGCGAGAATCCCGCCGCCGTTGGTGCCGAGTTCCTTGATCGCTTCCTGCGAGGCGACGGGTGCGAGTGCGTTGGTGACGGAGTTGCCGTCCAGACCGGTGGACGCGAAGCCCGGGTGGAAGGACTGGATCACGCCCTGGCTCAGCAGGATCAGCGCGATCACGAAGGAGAACGGCAGCAGAATACGCAGGCTGCCCCGGGTGAGGTCCACCCAGAAGTTGCCGATCTCACCGCCGCGCGACACCCGGACGAACCCGCGGATCAGCGCCACCGCGACGGCCATGCCCACCGCTGCGGACACGAAGTTCTGCACGGCGAGCCCGACCGGCTGGGTCAGGTTGCTCATCGTGGTCTCGGGCGCATACGACTGCCAGTTGGTGTTCGTCACGAACGACACGGCCGTGTTGAACGCCACCGCGGGACTGACCCCGGAGAGGTCCCCGGACAGCGGCAGCACGCCCTGGATGCGCTGCAGGGCGTAGAGGAACAGCACACTCGCCGCGGAGAATCCCAGCACGCTGCCCGCGTAGCCGTACCAGGTCTGCTCGGTGTGGGGGTTGATGTGGCACAGGCGGTACAGGACGGATTCGACCCGCAGGTGACGGCGTGATTCGTATACGCGCGCCATGTAGTCGCCCACCGGCACATATGCGACCGCGAGTACCGCGAGGACGAAGGCGACCTGCAGTCCGGCCGCCAGGGCAGGCGTCATCAGAACCGCTCCGGGTCGATGAGCGCGATCAGGAGGTACACGACGAGCGCGGCGGCAATCGCGACGAGCGCGACCGCGAGTGTTCCGGCGCCCGTCATTTCACGCGTCCGGTCTGCAGGGCACGGAGAACGAGCGCGCAACAGGCGAATCCGCCGAGGACGAGCGCGACGTAGGCCACATCGGCCATGTGAGGATCCCTCTTCGTACTGATCCTGCGGTTCAGCGCAGGCATGACACCCCACGGTTGTGGGGTGTCATGCCAGCATCACGCCGGATCTCGGCGAAAGAGGCGGCGCTGACGAAGCGCTTACGGGACCACTCCGGCTCTTGACGCTTTCCTTACGCGGTCCGGGTCAGCCGCGACACGGACGCGGGCACGGGTGTGCCGCTCGCCACCCACGGCGCCGGGACGGGCGCGCCGGCGACCGACCGAACCGGGACCACGCCGGCCCAGGCGCTGCTGGTTTCGGCCGGTTCGCCCGGTGGTGCGTCCCGCACCTTGACGGTCCACTGGCCCGGCGTGATCGGGAGGGCGAGGGCCAGTGTCGCGGCGAGTTCCTTGCGCCGGTGCCCCCGGACCTCCGTGCTGCGGCCGGGGATCAGCACGTCCGACAGTGCGTTCAGTGCGTCGGCGGATTCGTCTTCGCCGAGAGTGACGAGGTTGCCCCGCACCACCGCCGAACGGTAGTTGGCAGACGAGTCGAACAGGGTGTCCGCGACGACGATTCCGTCGAGCATCGCGACGCACAGCGCCGCCGGTGCGCCTGCCGCCACCTGCCGCAGCGCGCCGGCTCCGGTGGAGCCGTGCAGCAGGATCCTGTCGCCGTCGCGGGCGTACAGCATCGGCACGGCCCACGGCAGCCCGTCGACGACGGTGGCGAGGGTGCCCATCGGCGCGGCGTCGAGGACGGCGTCGAGTTGCGCGCGTTCGGTGCGGGCACGGTCCGGGTATCTCATGATCTTGTCCACGAGACCATCCTCACCCCTATGTGGATCAGCTTCCAGATCCACAATCATCATTATCGGCAGACCAGTATGGTGGAACCATGCCCCGGATCTGCCCCGAACTGCACCTGACGTTGCGGCTCCCCGACACCGACGCGCCGCTGCGGCACCGCATCGCGGAGTCGATCCTCGACGAGATCCGCGTGGGTCGCCTGCGACCCGGCGACCCACTGCCCTCCTCGCGGGCGCTGGCCGCACACCTGACGGTCGCGCGGGCGTCGGTGGTCGACGCCTACGACGAACTCTGCTCGTCCGGATACGCGAACGCCCGCGCCGGTTCCGGCACCCGGATCGCACCGGGCGCCGATGTCGCGGCCCGCGCGCACGTCGCCTCGCACACGGTCACCCGAACGTCGAATCGGGGCTTCTCCGCCACCCCCGGGACACCGGCGGCGCGGTGGGATCTCACTCCGGGCCACCCCGATCCCGCCCTGATCTCCACCGTCGACTGGCGCCGGGCGTGGCGGACGGCCGCCGCCGCGGCCGTGACCTCGGACGTCCCGGGCCCCGGCGCGCACCCGGAGTTGCGACGGTCCCTCGCGGTACATCTACGCCGCACCCGGGGGATCGCGGCGCGCCCCGACGAACTGGTGATCGTTCCCGGAGTCGCCGCTGCGCTCCGCACCCTCGTGGCCGCAGCAGAACTCGGCGGCCGGGACGTGGTGTTCGAGGAGCCCGGCTACAGCCGGGCCCGCACCGTCCTCGACGATTCGGGGGTGCGGACGCGCAGCGTGTCCGTGGACGGCGACGGCCTCGACCCCGCCCTGCTGCGCGCCACCGACGCCGCGGCCTATTGCACGCCCGCCCATCAGTACCCGATGGGGGCCCGGATGCCGGTGGGCCGCAGGGCGCGGCTCGTGGCCGACGCCGCGGCCTCCGGAACGGTGATCATCGAGGACGACTACGACGGCGAGTTCCGATACGACGTGTCGGCACTGCCCGCCCTGCGCAGCATCGACCGCGGGCCGGAATGCGTGGCGTACGTGGGCACGGCGTCGAAGATCCTCACTCCCTCGATCCGGGTGGCGTGGGTGATCGCGCCTCCGGCGCTCCGGCAGGGACTCGTCCGGGCCCTCGACGCGAGCGGTGAGGCGTGCTGCGCGACCACCGCCCTCGCGCTGGCGCATTTCATCGACTCCGGTGCGCTGTCACAGCACCTCGCCCGCGCCTCCCGCACCTACTCGGCCCGCCGGGCGGCCTTCGTCACGGCACTGCAGCAGCAATTGTCCGCGGTCGACACGGACGGTGCCGGGCTGGCCGGCATCGAGGCCGGCCTCCACGTCGTCCTGACGCTGCCCGATTCCGTCGACGACGTCGCCGTGTCGGCTGAGCTGCAGGACCACGGCGTGACGGTCCCGAGCCTCGCCGATTACCGCACCACAGCGGACGGCCCGCGGGGGCTGGTCTGCGGGTACGCCCGACTCCCCGAATCGCAGGCTCGCGGGGCGGCCGAGGCAATCGGGAGGGTGGTCCGGCAACACCTCGGCTGATACTGTTCGTTCGAACGAACAGTCACGGGGAGGGGCGACATGAGCGCGGGACAACTGGACGATCGACGGCAACGCGACAACGACGGGAATCGGTCTCCGGGACTCGTCGAGCAGGCGCAGGCGCTGGCCTCGGGCGCCACCACGTCGGTCGCGGCCACCCGCGCCGCCCTCGACCGCATCGACGCGAGCCAGCCGACGCTCAACGCGTTCAAGGTGATCCGCCGGACCAAGTCACTGGCCGAAGCCGCCGAGGCCGACCGCCGGATCGCCGCCGGTGAGCGCCTGCCGCTGCTCGGGGTCCCGATCGCCGTGAAAGACGACGTCGACGTGGCCGGCGAGCCGACCGCGTTCGGGTGCCCGGGCAACTTCCCGCCCGCGGCGCGCGACTCCGAGCTGGTGCGACGCCTGCGCGCCGCCGGCGCCGTCGTCGTGGGCAAGACCAACAGTCCGGAGCTGGGACAGTGGCCGCTGACCGGCGGTCCCGCCTTCGGGTACACCCGCAATCCCTGGAACGGTGACCACACCCCCGGGGGGTCGTCCGGCGGCGCTGCGGCGGCCGTGTCCGCCGGTGTGGTGGCCGCGGCGATCGGTTCGGACGGCGCCGGGTCCATCCGCATCCCCGCCGCCTGGACCAACCTCGTCGGGATCAAGCCTCAACGCGGCCGAATCTCCACCTGGCCGGCAGCCGAGGCGTTCTACGGCCTCACCGTCAACGGCCCGCTGGCCCGGACGGTCGCCGACGCGGCGCTGCTTCTCGACGTCGCGTCGGGACCGCACGAAGGCGACCTGCACACGCCCGCACCGGTCACCGTCAGCGACGCCGTCGGCCGCGACCCCGGACCGCTGCGGATCGCGCTGTCGCTGCGGATCCCGTTCACCGCGACCCCCACCGCGCTGCATCCCGAAGTCCGCCAGGGCGTCGCACGGATCGCCGAGGCGCTGCGCAAGCTCGGGCATCGCGTCGTGGTGGACGACCCCGACTACGGGATCATGTTCGGGCTCGGCTTCCTCCCGCGGTCGATGGTCGGCATCGACGACTGGGTACGGAAGGTCCCGGACCCGTCACTCGTCGACCCCCGCACGAAGGGCAACGCCCGGACCGGGCGACTGTTGCGTGGGGCACCGCTACGCGCCGCCCGCGCCGCCGAGCCGAGGATGCAGCGACGGGTGGGGGCGATCTTCGACAAGTACGACCTCGTCCTCGCCCCGACTACCGCGACTCCCCCACCGAGGGTCGAGGGGATCGACGGCATCAGCTCGTGGGCCACGGACAAGGTGATCACCGCGGTCTGCCCGTACGCGTGGCCGTGGAACGTGCTGGGCTGGCCCAGCGTGAACGTGCCGGCCGGGTTCACGTCCGGCAACCTGCCGACCGGAGCCCAGCTGATGGGACACGAGGGTGCCGAGCCGCTGCTGGTGTCGGTTGCGGCTCAGCTGGAGTCGGTGTTGCGGTGGGACCTGGAACGTCCCGAGAAATGGTGGTGACCGGTGGCTTCGACGGACGTTCGTGACCGCATCCTCGCGGCGGCGTTGCACATCGTCGGCACGGAAGGCATTCCCGGCGTGACCAATCGGCGGATCGCCGCGCAGGCCGGGGTGTCGCTCGGCTCCATCACGTACCACTTCCCCACGCAGACGGACCTGTTGCGCGCCGCGCTGTCCGGGTTCGTGACGGAGGAGACGCAGCGGCTGTCGGAGCTGGCGGAGGGGTACCGGGACAAGGGACTGAGCCTGGAGGACGCCGCGGCGCTCACCGGGAAGGTCGCGAAGGACCTGGCGTTCTCCGCCGAGCGGATCGCCCCGTTCGAGCTGTACATCCAGGCGGGACGCGACCACGAGCTGCGTCAGGCCGCAGCCGAATGTTTCGCCGCGTACGACGATTTGACGGTGACGATCCTCACCGCCCTCGGCGTCCCGGACGCCGCGTCCGTCGCACCGACCATCGTCGCGACCATCGCCGGCCTGCAGCTCAGGAGACTCGCGACCGGAAGCGACGGCGATCACGACTTCGCGACGTCGGTGCTCCTCCTTCTGAGGGCCGCCGCCCCGTGAGTGGTTGACGAGCCTCTGGACTCGTTCACCACGCACGGGTGGCGCAGCCGCCTAGAACCCCAGGCGGCCCAGCTGTTTCGGGTCGCGCTGCCAGTCCTTGGCCACCTTGACGTGCAGTTCGAGGAAGATCTTGGTGCCGAGCAGCTTCTCGATCTGCAGCCGGGCCTTGGTCCCCACTTCGCGGAGGCGGGCGCCGCCCTTGCCGATCACGATGCCCTTCTGGGACGGGCGTTCGACGTAGAGCAGGGCGTGGACGTCGAGCAGTTCGCCCTGCTTCTCGGTGCGTCCCTCGCGGGGGATGATCTCTTCGATGACCACGGCCAGGGAGTGCGGCAGTTCGTCGCCGAGCCCCTCGAGTGCGGCCTCGCGGATGAGTTCGGCCATCAGCGTCTCTTCGGGCTCGTCGGTGAGCTCGCCGTCCGGGTAGAACGCCGGGCCCTCCTCCATCTTCGACGCGAGGACGTCGACGAGCACCTCCACCTGCTCACCGGAGGCGGCGGACACGGGCACGACATCCGTCTCGGGACCGAGGAGCTTGGACACGGCCAGCAACTGCTGCCCGACCATGTCCTTGCTGACCTTGTCGATCTTCGTGACGATGCCGACGAGCGTGGTCTTCGGCGCGATCTGACGGACCTGCTGCACGATCCACCGGTCGCCGGGGCCGATCTTCTCGTCTGCCGGGATGCACAGGCAGATCACGTCGACCTCGGAGTAGGTGTCCCGCACGAGGTCGTTGAGGCGCTGGCCGAGGAGCGTCCGGGGGCGGTGCAGCCCGGGGGTGTCGACGAGGATCAGCTGCGCGTGGTCGCGGTGCACGATGCCGCGGATGGTGTGGCGGGTGGTCTGCGGACGCGAGGACGTGATCGCGATCTTGCTGCCCACCAGCGCGTTGGTCAGCGTGGATTTGCCCGTGTTGGGCCGTCCGACGAAACAGACGAATCCGGAACGGAATTCGGTTTTACTCATGTTGCTCCTCGATCACGGATCCATCGGTTCGCGCGAAGACGACGGCCGCCTGCGCACTGACTTCGTGTAGGGCGGCGATGCCCGGGTCTTCCGGGTCGCCGCCGATCACGACTGCGGCCTCGAATCCCTCGGCGCCACTCGACACCGCCGCCGCGACGGCAGCCTGCAGCGCGGTCAGCGACAGCGCGGCCAGCGCGACCGCGCCCGCCGAGTAGGTGCGGCCGTCGAGATCGCGGACGGCCGCGCCCTGACCACTTCCGGTGCGGCCGAACGCTCCTCGCGCGAGCACGACCAGTTTGGCGTCTTCGTCGCCCAGTTCAGTCATCGCCGTCCTCCCGGTCGCCGTCGCCACTGTCGTCCTCGTCGATGGGGGCGCGTTGCACGAAGACCGTGCTGATGCGCACCCGCCCGCGCACGTCGGGTGAGCCCTCGCCGCGCAGGACGAGACCGTGCGAGACGACCTCCGACCCCGGGAGCGGCACCCTGCCGAGCTCGTAACCGATGAGCCCGCCGACTGTTTCGACCTCGTCGTTCTCGACCTCGATGCCGAACAGTTCGCCGAGATCCTCGATCGGCAGACGCGCGGAGACCCGGTACATGCCGTCGCCGAGATCCTCGACGGGCGGTGTCTCGTCCTGGTCGTACTCGTCGGCGATCTCACCGACGATCTCCTCGATGACGTCCTCGATGGTGACGAGCCCGGCGATTCCGCCGTATTCGTCGACCAGCACGGCCATGTGGTTGCGGTCGCGCTGCATCTCGGCGAGCAGGCTGTCGAGGGGCTTGGAATCGGGCACGAACACGGCGGGCCGCATCACGTCGGCGACGCGGACGCTGCGTCCGCCGTCGCGCGAGTGGTACGTCTCCTGCACGAGATCCTTGAGGTACACCACACCGAGCACGTCGTCGACGTTCTCCCCGATCACGGGGATCCGCGAATGTCCGCTGCGGACAGCCAGCGACGTCGCCTGTCCGGCGCTCTTGTCGCTCTCGATCCACACCATCTCGGTGCGCGGCACCATCACCTCGCGGGCGGACGTGTCGCCGAGTTCGAACACCGACTGGATCATCCGGCGTTCCTCGTCGGCCACCACGCCACGCTCCTGCGCCATGTCGACGAGTTCGCGCAGTTCGATCTCGGAAGCGAAGGGGCCGTTGCGAAATCCCTTACCCGGGGTGATCGCGTTACCGATCAGGATCAGGAGGCGGCTGATCGGACCGAGCAGAGTTCCGATGACCTGCAGGGGAAACGACGTGATCAACGCGATCGAGTAGGCGTGCTGGCGACCGAGCGTCCGGGGGCCGACCCCGATCACCACGTAGTCGACGAGCACCATGATGATCGCGGTGAACGTGAGCGCCCACACGGGCTCGAGGAGATCGGACAGGCCACCGACGAGCACCACCGTGGCCGTGATCTCGCACAGGATGCGCAGCAGCACCATGAGATTCACGTAACGCGGGCGATCCGACAGGATGCGGAGCACGCGGGTGGCTCCGGGGCGATCCTCCTTCGCCATCTCCTCGATGCGCGCGGACGAGATCGTGTTAAGTGCGGAATCGACGGCGGCGAAGACACCACCGAGCGGGACGAGGACGATCGCGAGGACGATCAGCGCGATGGCGCTACTCACAGAAGACCCTTCACGTGGCGGTTACTGGTCCGGTGAGTCGAAGAAGCCGGCCTTGCCGAGCAGCTTCTGATCCCGGGCAGCGAGTGCGGCGTCGCGTTCGGCCCTGCGAAGATCCTCGTACCAGTCTTCGAGCAACTGGTTCTGCAGGCCGAACATCTCCTTCTCTTCCTCCGGTTCGGCGTGGTCGTAGCCGAGGAGGTGGAGCACACCGTGCACGGTGAGCAGAGCGAGTTCGTGTGCGAGCGGGTGACCGGCCTTGTCGGCCTGGTCCGCGGCGAAGGACGGGCACAGCACGATGTCACCGAGCATCGACGGGCCGGGCTCGGGCGAGTCCGGGCGACCGCCGGGCTCGAGCTCGTCCATCGGGAACGACATCACGTCGGTGGGACCGGGCAGGTCCATCCATCGCATGTGGAGGTCGGCCATGGTGGCCGAGTCCACGAGGACCATCGACAACTCGGCCGCGGGGTGCACGTCCATCCTCGCGATCACGAAGCGGGCAACGCTGATCAGCTCCTCTTCGGAGACGTCCATGCCCGATTCGTTCGAGACTTCGATGCTCATGTGTGTCGCTTCCTCCTGGTTCCGGCGACACTCACCCTACCGTCGTGGAGAACGCGAGTGCGCCGCTCTCCGCTGTGCGCGGTTCCCGAGCTCGACCTTGCCGTCCCGGTCCGCCTCGAATCGCTCGTACGCGTCGACGATGTCGGACACCAGCCGGTGCCGGACCACGTCGCTGCTGTTGAGTTCGGCGAAGTAAATATCGTCGATGTCGCCGAGGATCTCGGTGGCCGCGCGGAGCCCGGACCGGGCACCGCCCGGCAGGTCCACCTGCGTGACGTCGCCGGTGACCACGACCTTGGAGCCGAAGCCCAGCCGGGTGAGGAACATCTTCATCTGCTCGGCGGTGGTGTTCTGCGCCTCGTCGAGGATGATGAACGCGTCGTTGAGCGTGCGACCACGCATGTACGCCAGCGGCGCCACCTCGATGACACCCGACTGCATCAGCTTCGGGATGGCCTCGGGGTCCATCATGTCGTGGAGTGCGTCGTGCAGCGGGCGCAGGTACGGATCGATCTTCTCGTGCAGCGTGCCGGGCAGGAACCCGAGCCGCTCCCCCGCCTCGACCGCGGGACGGGTGAGGATGATCCGCGATACCTGCTTGGTCTGCAGGGCCTGCACCGCCTTCGCCATGGCGAGGTAGGTCTTGCCGGTGCCGGCGGGCCCGATGCCGAACACGATGGTGTTGGCGTCGATCGCGTCGACGTAGCGCTTCTGGTTCAGCGTCTTCGGCCGGATCGTCTTGCCGCGCCGCGACAGGATGTCGAGGGTCAGGACCTCGGCGGGCGATTCGCTCAGCCCCTGCGTGAGCATGCCGACCGTGCGACGCACCGCGTCGGGGGTCAGCGGTTGCCCGCGACCGACGATGGAGCCCAGTTCCGCGATGACCCGTTCGGCGAGCGCGACGTCGCCGGGCCGTCCCGTCAGTGTGACGGCGTTGCCGCGTACATGGATGTCTGCGTCCAGGACCCGTTCGAGAGCGCGCAGATTCTCGTCGGAAGAACCGAGGAGAGGCGGGACCGTTTCGGGTGGGAGATCGATACTCGAACGCACGGTGCGTTCCGCCGGACGCGTGGCGCCGAACGTCTCGCCGTTCTGGTCTTGTTCGCTCACGTGAGGAATATGGCCTTCTTCCCGGTTCCTGGGCGGTCACGACGGTCGTCGTGATGAGGGAAGTCTATCGCTCGCAGGTCACGGCGCCCACCCGATTACGCGACGCCGTCACCACTTCGGGACGTCCTGATGCTCGCGCAACCGGTGCCGCGCCTCGTCCACGACGCGGGCCCCGTCGGCAGGCGTCGGCCCGAGCACCGCGAGGTACGCGACCGCGCACGATGCCCCCGAATCCTGCACTTCGCCGGAATTCGCCTGGTCCAGCAGGGTGATCGTCGTCGATTCCGCGAGAGGTACGACGAGAACACCCGGGAACGCTGCCCCGCTCTACGACCCGCACCTCCCGGTTGCGCACCACCCCGAGGAGATCTGGATGCGCTGCTCGCCGAGTTCGCGGCGGGCGAACGACACACAGCATGCGGAACCGGTCACCGATCGGTCACCCGCGCCGAGCACCTCCCGGCACTCCTGGACGGGAACGGCCAGGGAATCGGGGCCGCGATCGTGGCCCTCGTCCTGCCCGGACGCCCGGTGACGCCCGAATCCGGCGACCGCGGTTCAGAACTCGCCGGCGTCGGACAGTAGGGCGTCCCGCGAGATCTTCCAGCAGTCGGTCTCGGGATTCAGGAAGGCGTAGTGGTCTTCGCCGTCGACGACATGCAGCGCGACCGGATCCCCGGCCGCCCGCGCGGCCTCGCTGTACCGCACACTCACCTTCGCCGGAACCTGCGCGTCCTCCGTGCCGTGGACGCACACCACCGGCACCCCGGTGGGGATGCGGTGCAGTGGGGACGCGGCGCGGTACCGGTCGGGGTCTTCGTCGAAGGGGACTCCCAGGAGATCCTCGATGTAGCCGATCCGCCGGCCCCGCTCCCCTGCGGACGCGAGGTCGAGGGCGCCTGCCTGGGAGACGACCCGCTCCGGCCGGACGGCCGTCCGCTTCTCCCCGGCGAGCCACACCGCGAGCTGTCCGCCGGCAGAGTGGCCGACGACCCGGACCTTCGACAGGTCGAACGGGACGGGCGACTGCTCGGCGACCGGTCCGGCGATCGCCTCGAGCGCGGCGAGAACGTCGGCGGACATCTCGTCCCACCGGCCGCCCGCACCGAGCCTGCGGTATTCGATGTTCCAGACGGCGACGCCGTGGCGGGCGAGGTCGACCGCGAAGCTCGTGCCCAGGTTCAGGTGGTACTTCCCGCTCCAGAAGCCGCCGTGGACGACCATCACCACCGGGACCGCGGCGGCCACGGGCTCCTCGGGCGGGTAGAAGTGCCCGAACTGCTGCGGTTCGGTTCCGTAGGCGATGCGAATGCGGTCCACGGACAGTCAGGCTAGCGGGGCCGCACCCCAGCGGTCCGTGAGGACACCGATGGCGCCCAGCGCGACGGCCGCGGCGGTCGAGGTCCGCAGAACGTGCGGGCCGAGCAGCACCGGGACGGCGCCTGCGTCCGTCAGTGCGGCGATCTCCTCCTCGGAGATTCCGCCCTCGGGGCCGACGACGAGCACGATCTCGGCCGCCGAGCGCAGCGGAAGCTCGGCGAGGCCCTGGGTGGCCGCCTCGTGCAGCACGGCGACGACGCCGCCCCGGCCGACCACCTCACGGACGACGGCGAGCATTCCGGCGGTGCGGTGCAGTTCCGACACCTCGGGGACGATCGGCCGCCGGGACTGCTTGGCGGCGGCGAGCGCCGCGCTGCGCCAGCGAGCGACACCCTTCGCGAGCTTGGGGCCCTCCCACCGCGCCACACACCGCGAGGACTGCCACGGCACGATCGCGTCGACGCCGGCCTCGGTGGCCAGCTCGACCGCCAACTCGGACCGCTCCGCCTTCGGAAGCGCTTGCACCACAGTCACACTCGGCGACGGCGCGGACACCTGACGACGCTCGTGAACGGTGAGTTCGAGCCGGTCCTTGGCGGCCGCCGTCACCTCGGTGTCGGCGAGACCACCCCGGCCGTCGGCCAGCACGATCCGCTCCCCGATGCCGATCCGGCGCACCGTCGCGGCGTGCCTGCCCTCCGGGCCGTCCAGGACCGCGGTGCTCCCCACCTCGGGCAGCGGGTCGAGGAAGAAGACCGTCGCCGCCACGGTCAGCGACCGCTGAACGCTTCGCGCAGGCGTGAGAACAATCCGCCGCTGTGCTGCGACTGGGTGGAGACGACCTCGGCGACGTCGCGGTCGCGCAGGTCCTTGAGTTCGCGGAGAAGCTTCGTCTCCTTGTGGTCCAGTCGCGACGGAACCACGACCTCGAGGTGGGCGTGCACGTCGCCGCGGATACCGGAACGCAGCTTCGGCATGCCGTGCCCGCGCAGGACCGTCACCGATCCCGGCTGGGTCCCCGGCTCGATGGTGATCTCCTTGGGCCCGTCGATGATCGTGTCGATCGTCACGGTCGTGCCGAGGGCGGCGTCGATCATCGGAACCCGGATCGTGCAGTGCAGGTCTTCGCCGTCGCGCACGAACACCTCGTGCGCCTGCTCGACCACCTCGACGTACAGGTCGCCTGCAGGTCCGCCACCGGGGCCGACCTCGCCCTGCGCGGCGAGCCGGATCCGCATTCCGCCTGCGACGCCTGCGGGCACCTTCACCGTGATGTCGCGGCGGGCGCGGACCCGGCCGTCGCCGCCACACTTGTGGCAGGGGTCGGGGATCGTCTCGCCGGCGCCGCGGCAGGTGGGGCACGGCCGCGACGTCATGACCTGGCCGAGGAACGAACGCTGCACCGACTGGACCTCGCCGGCGCCGCCACAGGTCTCGCAGCGCACCGGCTTGGAATCGCCGTTGGTGCCCGCACCGGTGCAGCTGTCGCACAGGATCGCCGTCTCGACGGTGACCTGCTTGCTCACGCCGGTCGCGCACTCCGCCAGCGTCAGCCTGGTGCGCAGGAGTGAATCGGCGCCCGGCTGGACGCGGCCGCGGGGCCCGCGGCCCGCACCGCCTCCGCCGCCGAAGAACGCTTCGAACACGTCGCCGAGGCCGCCACCGAAACCGCCGCCGAAGCCGGCTCCACCTCCGCCGCCACCCGAGGAGAGGGGGTCGCCGCCGAGGTCGACGATGCGACGCTTCTCCGGATCGGACAGCACCTCGTAGGCCGTCGAGATGTCCCGGAACCGGGCCTGCGCCGCCTCGTCGGGGTTCACGTCGGGATGCAGTTCCCTCGCAAGCTTGCGGTACGCGCGCTTGAGCTCCTGATCGGTCGCCTTCTGATCGACGCCGAGCGTTGCGTAGTAATCCCGTGCCACGTTGAGTCTCTCGTCCTTCTCTACTTCGTTATCTCGCTACCGGTACGTGTGCTCGTTCACGGTGGCGCTGTCGCCGGGGCCGGCCGTCACCGCTCGGCGAGCACCTGGCCGATGTATCTCGCAACGGCTGCCACCGACGCAATTGTTCCCGGATAGTCCATTCGGGTGGGTCCGAGGACGCCCATTCCACCGAGCACGGTGCCTGCCGCACCGTAACCGGTCGAGATGACGGAGGTGCCGCGCATCTGCTCCACCTGGGTTTCCTCACCGATCCGCACCGTCACGGTGCCCGCGTCCTGCGTGGCGGCCAACAGCTTGAGCACCACCACCTGCTCCTCCAGCGCCTCGAGGACCGCCCGCAGCGAACCGGGGAATCCGCTGATTCCCGAGAAGTCGGCGGCGTTGCGGGTCAGATTCGCGGTGCCGCCGAGGACCAGCCGCTCCTCGGGGTGCTCGACGAGCGTCTCCACCAGCACGGTCGCCGAACGGATCACGGCATCGCGCAGATCCTCCGGGGCCTCGTCGGCCAGCTCCGATACCGCGATGGACGCCGCCGCCAGCCGCTTGCCGTCGAGGGCGCCGCCGAGCAACCCGCGCAGCCGTGCCAGATCCTCGTCGTCCAGCACGTCGCCGAGTTCGACGATGCGCTGATCCACTCGGCCCGAATCGGTGATGAGCACGAGCAGCAGGCGGGCAGGCGTCAGCGCGACAACCTCGAGGTGCCGGACCGACGACGCCGAGAGTGTGGGATATTGCACAACCGCGACCTGGCGTGTGAGTTGCGCGAGCAGGCGCACACCACGCCGGAGGACGTCGTCCAGGTCGACGCCGGATTCGAGGAAATCGAGGATCGCGCGCCGCTCCGCCGTCGACAGCGGCTTCACGTCGGCGATGCGGTCGACGAACTGCCGGTAGCCCTTGTCCGTGGGAACACGACCGGAACTCGTGTGCGGCTGGGCGATGTAGCCCTCGCTCTCGAGAAACGCCATGTCGTTGCGGACCGTCGCACTGGAAACGCCCAGGTTGTGCCGCTCGACCAGCGCCTTCGATCCCACCGGCTCCTGGGTCGAGACGTAGTCGGCGACGATGGCGCGGAGAACCTCGAACCGTCTGTCGTCCGTACTCGACATCGCCGTCCACCTCCAGTTCTCGATCATCACGGGCAGCGGCGTCACCGAACCTTCGTTCGGATCGGCCGCCACATCCCCTGAGCTACGTGCAGATGCACGTGCATCTCGGCTCGGTCCAGTCTAATCGCCGCGCCGCCGATACCGGTTCAGGCCTTACTGTGGTGACCGGAGACGAGCAGAGGCAACGACCACGGGCGGATGACGAGGCGATGATTTTCAAAGGTGTCATGGACGGCAAGCCGTACCCGGACCACGGGTTGTCGCTGCGCGACTGGTCCAAGATCCCACCCCGGCAGGTGCGGCTCGACGAGATCGTCACCACGACCAAGGTTCTCGAGCTCGACCGGTTGCTGTCGGAGGACTCGACGTTCTACGGCGACCTGTTCCCGCACGCGGTCCAGTGGCACGGGGTGCTCTATCTCGAGGACGGGCTGCACCGGGCCGTGCGCTCGGCACTGCGGAACCGCGTGGTGCTGCATGCCCGCGTCTTCGACTACGACGAGATGCCCGGCATCGTCACGGCCTGAGGTTTCGAGGGCTGAGCGGTCGAGGGCTGAGCGGTCGAGGGCTGAGCGGTCGAGGGCTGGGCGGTCGAGGGCTGGGCGGTCGAGGGCTGGGCGTCAGCGCAGCACCGTCCGGACCACGGCGTCGGCGAGGAGCCGCCCGCGGTCGGTCAGCACCAGGTGCTCGCCCTCGCGCACGAGCAGTCCGTCGGCCACCACGGTCTCGGCCGCGCGCTGCTCCGCGGCATCCAGCTCCGCCACCGGCAGTCCCGTCCGCAGCCGCGCGGTCAGCATCACCCGCTCGACGTGGACGTCCTCCGCCGTCAGCTGTTCGCTCCCACCGACGGGCAGACTTCCCACCGCCAGCTGGTCCGCGTAGCGCGCCGGATGCTTGACGTTCCACCAGCGGACTCCGCCGACGTGGCTGTGCGCGCCCGGCCCGGCGCCCCACCAGTCCCCGCCGTCCCAGTACCCCAGGTTGTGCCGGCAACGTGATTCCCCCGTCGCGACGTCAGCCGATGCCCAGTTCGACACCTCGTACCAGGTCAGGCCCGCTTCCGCGAGCCGCGCGTCGATGCGCTCGTACCGCGACGCCAGGACGTCGTCGTCGGGCGCGGGCAGTTCGCCGCGGCGCACCTTCCTCGCCAGCGCCGTGCCGTCCTCGACGATCAGGGCGTAGGCGGATACGTGGTCCACCCCGGCGGACAGCACGGCGTCCAGCGAGAGGTCGAGGTCCTCGTCGCGCTCCCCCGGCGTTCCGTAGATGAGGTCGAGATTGACGTGCTCGAACCCGGCGGCCCGCGCCTCCTGCGCCGCCGCCACGGCGCGTCCCGGCGTGTGGGTGCGGTCGAGCACCTTCAGCACGTGCTGCGCCGCCGACTGCATGCCCAGCGAGATCCGCGTGAATCCGCCGGCGCGCAACCGCTCGAAGAACTCCGGCGACGTGGACTCCGGGTTCGACTCGGTGGTCACTTCGGCGCCCTTCGCGAGGCCGAAGCTCGAGCGGACCGCACCGAGAACGTCCGACAGTCCGTCGCCGCCGAGGAGTGACGGCGTGCCGCCGCCGACGAACACCGTGTCCACGGCCGGGGCGCCCGTCATCTGCGCGGCGAGGTCGAGTTCGCGGCGCAGACCTTCCATCCACGACTGCGGCGACGCGGACGTCCCCAGCTCGCCTGCCGTGTACGTGTTGAAATCGCAGTATCCGCAGCGTGTGGCACAGAAAGGCACGTGCACATAGATCCCGAACGGGCGGCTCCCCACACCCTTCAACGCACTCCCGGGCAGCGCGAATGCCGCCGCCTCGTCGCGTCCGACCGTGGTAGTGCTCGTTCCGTTCACCCTTACAGTCTCCATGGTCGGCTCACCTCCGGTGTCCACCCGGCCGTCGCGGGCCCCTCCTCGTGATATTTCCCGCAAAAATGGTGGAAATCGGTGCCCGGCTCTGCGTGAGCGATCTGACGTGGCACAATGGTCGGCATGACCGGACCCGGAGTGCGACTTGTGGCGCGTCGTCACGTCGATCTCAAGCGTGTCTGCAGCTGTTGTTGTCTGCCCTGTATCGCGCAGTAATTCAGCCTGTCAGCCCGTTCATCATTCTTCTCGACTTCCGGCCGGATTCGAATGCCCCGAGCGAGGATCAGCCCTCCTCCTCGGCCTCAGCCGGTGCATCTTGAGATTCAGGAGTGCTCCATGACGTCGACCACCGACGCCTCCCCCGCTGCCGTTGACGCAGCACCCGCGCGTACGCGCACGGCGAAGCCGGCTCGGCGACGCGCCGAAGGCCAGTGGGCCCTCGGCTACCGCGAGCCCCTCAATGCCAACGAGCAGGCCAAGAAGGACGACAACCCGCTCAACGTCCGGGCCCGTATCGAGAACATCTACTCGAAGCAGGGCTTCGACAGCATCGACAAGGGTGACCTGCGTGGCCGTATGCGCTGGTGGGGTCTCTACACCCAGCGCGAGCAGGGGTACGACGGCACCTTCACCGGTGACGAGAACATCGACCTGCTCGAAGCCAAGTACTTCATGATGCGGGTCCGCTGCGACGCCGGCGCCCTGAACGTCGAGCAGCTGCGCACCATCGCCGGTATCTCCACCGAATTCGCGCGCGACACCGCCGACCTCTCGGACCGCGAGAACGTCCAGTACCACTGGATCGAGGTCGAGAATGTCCCGGAGATCTGGAAGCGCCTCGAAAGCGTCGGCCTCAAGACCACCGAGGCGTGCGGTGACTGCCCCCGCGTCGTCCTGGGTTCACCGCTGGCCGGTGAGTCGTTGACCGAGGTCCTCGACCCCACTCCCGCGATCGATGAGATCGTCCGCCGCTACATCGGCAAGCCCGAGTACTCGAATCTGCCACGCAAGTTCAAGACCGCGATCTCCGGTCAGCAGGACGTGGTGCACGAAATCAACGACGTCGCGTTCGTCGGGGTCAACCACCCCGAGCACGGTCCCGGCCTCGACCTGTGGGTCGGCGGCGGGCTGTCCACCAACCCGATGCTGGCGCAGCGGGTCGGCGTCTGGGTGCCGCTCGACGAGGTTCCCGACGTGTGGGAGGCCGTCGTGTCGATCTTCCGCGACTACGGTTACCGCCGGCTGCGGAACAAGGCCCGCCTGAAGTTCCTGGTCAAGGACTGGGGTATCGAGAGGTTCCGCGAGGTCCTCGAAACCGAGTACCTGAAGCGCAAGCTC
Organism: Rhodococcus mengyinensis; assembly: GCF_048381435.1. NCBI lineage: Bacteria > Bacillati > Actinomycetota > Actinomycetes > Mycobacteriales > Nocardiaceae > Rhodococcus > Rhodococcus mengyinensis. The sequence continues at coordinate 53,615 of NZ_JBLWIT010000156.1, forward strand.
ATCGACGGCCCCGCGCCGGAGAAGCCCACCCGGCCGATCGACCACGTCGGTGTGCAGAAGACCCGCAACGGTCTCAACGCCGTCGGCGTCGCCCCCATCGCAGGTCGCGTGTCCGGCACAATCCTGGCCAAGGTCGCGGACGCCGCGGAGCGGGCGGGCAGCGACAAGATCCGCTTCACGCCGTACCAGAAGCTGATCATTCTCGACGTCGCCGACGACAAGCTCGAGCAGCTGATCGCCGACCTGGACGAGGTGGGCCTGCCCGCGCGTCCGTCGCACTGGCGTAAGAACCTGATGGCGTGCTCGGGCATCGAGTTCTGCAAGCTCTCGTTCGCGGAGACGCGGAAGCGCTCGCAGGTGCTCGTTCCCGAACTCGAGCAGCGGCTCGCCGACATCAACGCGCAGCTCGACGTGCCGATCACGATCAACATCAACGGCTGCCCGAACTCCTGCGCCCGCTCGCAGGTAGCCGACATCGGATTCAAGGGGATGCTCGTCGACGACGGCGAGGGCAACCAGGTGGAGGGCTTCCAGGTTCACCTCGGCGGCAGCCTCGGATTCGATTCGGCCTTCGGCCGGAAGCTTCGCCAGCACAAGGTCACCAGCACCGAACTCGGTGACTACATCGATCGCGTCGTCCGCCACTTCGTGAAGCACCGCAACGAGGGTGAACGCTTCGCGGAATGGGTCGTGCGCGCAGACGAAGGAGACTTGCGTTGAATCTCGCCACAGCCACCCAGGACGACCTACGGCTCCTTGCCGCGCAGGGCGCGGCAAGTCTCGAGGGCGCCTCTGCGCAGGAACTGCTGCAGTGGACCGAGGACACGTTCGGAAGCGACTACATCGTCGCCTCGAACATGCAGGACGGCGTTCTGGTCCACCTCGCCGCCCAGGTCCATCCCGGTGTGGACGTGCTGTTCCTCGACACCGGATACCACTTCGCGGAAACCATCGGCACCCGTGACGCCGTCGAGCAGGTGTACGGCGTCAACGTGATCAACGCGCGGGCCGAGGCGAGTGTCGCCGAACAGGATGCGGCGGAGGGCAAGGATCTGTTCGCCCGCGAACCCAACCGGTGCTGCGCACTGCGGAAGGTCGCCCCGCTGAAGAAGACCCTCTCCGGCTACAAGGCGTGGGTCACCGGCATCCGGCGGGTCGAGGCGCCCACCCGCGCCAACGCCCCCCTGATCTCGTTCGACGACGCGTTCGGTCTGGTGAAGATCAACCCGATCGCCGCGTGGTCCGACGAAGACATGCAGTCCTACATCGACGAGCACTCGATTCTGGTGAATCCGCTCGTCGACGAGGGATATCCGTCCATCGGGTGCGCTCCGTGCACCAGCAAGCCAGCCCCCGGCAGCGATCCGCGCAGCGGCCGCTGGGCCGGTCAGGCCAAGACAGAATGCGGGTTGCACGCCTCATGACCATCGACATTTCCCATTCCCTCGCCGAATCCGCAGTCCGGCCGCAGTTGGACGGGTCGCAGTTCGACACGCTCGACGCCCTCGAGTCGGAAGCCATCCACATCTTCCGTGAGGTCGCGGGCGAGTTCGAACGCCCGGTGATCCTGTTCTCCGGCGGCAAGGACTCCACGGTGCTGCTGCACCTGGCGATCAAGGCGTTCTGGCCTGCGCCGCTGCCGTTCGCGCTGCTGCACGTCGACACCGGACACAACCTGCAGGAGGTCCTCGACTTCCGCGATCACGTCGTGTCCAAGTACAACCTGCGTCTGCACGTGGCGAAGGTCGAGGACTACCTGGCCGACGGCCGGCTCACCGAACGCCCCGACGGGATCCGCAACCCCCTCCAGACCGTTCCGCTGCTCGACGCCATCGCCGAGAACCGTTTCGACGCGGTCTTCGGTGGCGCCCGACGCGACGAGGAGCGCGCCCGCGCCAAGGAGCGCATCTTCTCGCTGCGCAACGCATTCGGCCAGTGGGACCCGAAGAAGCAGCGCCCCGAACTGTGGAACCTGTACAACGGCAAGCACTCCCCCGGTGAGCAGGTCCGCGTCTTCCCGCTCAGCAACTTCACCGAACTCGACATCTGGCGGTACATCGCCCGTGACAACGTCGAACTGGCCAGCATCTACTACGCGCACCAGCGCGAGGTGTACCAGCGCGACGGCATGTGGATGACGCCCGGTGTGTGGGGCGGACCGTCCGAGGGTGAGGACCTGCAGACGCTGTCGGTGCGGTACCGCACCGTCGGCGACGGATCCACCACGGGCGCAGTTCTTTCCGACGCCGGCGACAACGAGGCGATCCTCGCCGAGGTCGCAGCGTCCCGGCTGACCGAGCGCGGCGCGACCCGTGGCGACGACCGAGTTTCCGAAGCGGCCATGGAAGACCGCAAGCGAGAGGGCTATTTCTGATCATGAGCGACCTTCTGAGGCTTGCCACCGCCGGCAGTGTGGACGACGGCAAGTCGACCCTCGTCGGCCGTCTGCTGTACGACACGAAATCGGTTCTCGCCGATCAGATCGACGCCGTCACCCGGGCGTCGGTCGACAAGGGGCTGTCCACCCCCGACCTGTCCCTGCTGGTCGACGGTCTGCGTGCGGAGCGCGAACAGGGCATCACGATCGACGTGGCATACCGGTATTTCGCGACCCCCCGCCGCTCGTTCGTCCTCGCCGACACTCCCGGGCACGTGCAGTACACCCGGAACACGGTGTCGGGTGCATCCACCGCGCAGATGGTCATCCTGCTGGTCGACGCCCGCAAGGGTGTCATCTCCCAGACGCGCAAGCACGCCGCCGTTCTCGCGCTGCTCGGCGTCCCCAAGCTGGTGCTGGCCGTCAACAAGATCGACCTCGTCGAGGATCCGGCCACCGTGTTCGCGAACATTTCGGCGGAGTTCAACTCGCTGACCAGTTCGCTCGGCTGGGCGTCCGAGGACGTCGTCGAGATCCCGGTGTCGGCCCTGCACGGCGACAACGTCGCGGTGCGTTCGGAGAACACCCCGTACTACGACGGCCCCACGCTCATCGAGCATCTCGAGTCGGTGCCCGTCGACGCCGAACCCCACCGGGTCGGTCTCCGTTTCCCCGTCCAGTACGTGATCCGTCCGCGCACCCCGGAGTTCCCGGACTACCGCGGGTACGCCGGGCAGGTCGCCGCGGGTGAGGTGACTCCGGGCGACGAGGTCGTGATCCTGCCGTCCGGTGTCCGGACCACGGTCACCCGCATCGACACCGCGGACGGCGAACTCGACAGCGCCCACGCCGGCCGCAGCGTCACTCTCGTGCTGGCCGACGACGTCGACGTCTCCCGCGGCGACGTCATCGCCTCCCCCGCCGACGCCCCGGAGCCGCTCGGCGAGTTCGACGCGACGGTGTGCTGGCTGGCCGAGAAGCCACTGCGTCCCGGTGCCCGCCTGCTGCTCAAGCACGGCACCCGCACCACGCAGGCCATCGTCGGCACACTCGTCGAGCGTTTCAACGAGCAGGAGCTCACCTCGGAGCCCAGCCCGGAGTCGTTGGAACTCAACGAGATCGGCAAGATCTCGGTGCGTGTCGCCGAGCCGATCGTGGCGGACGACTACACCGTGAACCGCCACACCGGCAGCTTCCTGCTGATCGATCCGGCCGGCGGCAACACGCTCGCGGCCGGCCTCGTCGGAGACGCCATCGCAGCGGTGGAGCTCGGCGAGCGCGTCTAGTGCGATGACCCCGCTGATCGCTGTCGCCCACGGCAGTCGCGACCCCCGCAGTGCGCGGGTGGTGGCGGCTGCCGTGTCGGCGCTCCGGGCCAAGCGACCGGACCTCGACGTCCGGCTGTGCTTCCTCGACCTCAACGCACCGTCCGTGGACCAGGTGATCGACACGGTCGCCGCCGAGGGGCATTCCTCCGCCGTGATCGTGCCGATGCTGCTGGGCAGCGCGTTCCACGCACGCGTCGATCTTCCTGCGCTCCTGGACGCCGCCCGCCTCCGTCACCCGCACCTGCACGTCCGGCAGGCCGACGTTCTCGGGCACGACGCGCGGCTGGTCGAGGCCGTCCGTGACCGCATCGGCGAGGCCGGCGGTTCCGCCGGTGAGTCCGGTCTCGGGATCGTCCTCGCCGCGGTCGGCTCGTCCGACCCGGCCGCGAACGACCGCACTCGCGAGCTGGCCGGATCGCTCGTCGCGGGCACCCGATGGTCGGGAGCGGTGACGTGTTTCGCGACGTCGGCGGAACCGACGGTGCAGCAGGCGATCTCGACGCTGCGGCAGGCCGGTGCCGAGCGCATCGTGATCGCGCCGTGGTTCCTGGCGCCGGGACTGCTCACCGATCGGGTGAGCCGTGCGGCGGAATCCTGCGGCCCCGGCATCACCTACGCGGCCACCATCGGACCGCACCCCCGGCTGCTCGACGTCATGCTCGACCGGTACTCGCAGACCCACACGGAGCTGCAGCAGTTCCGGGCACTGTCGGCCTGAGCGCGTCGATCACCGCACGCCCGGCATCCGGGTTCCCGACCGCTATCCGCGCGTCACCATTGGGGTAGGTGCGCGCGTGGATGCCGGCACGGGCCAGTGCGTCACCGACGTCCCCTCCGGGGAGGTACAGGAAGTTGGCGTGACTGCGCGGGACCGGAATTCCCGCCGCCCTCACCGTACGCCACAGTTCCTCGCGCTCGGCGACGATGGCAGCCACCCGGGAACGGAGCTCGTGCTCGGCGGCGTACGACGCCGTGACCGCGGGAACGGCGGCGCTGCCCATCCCGAACGGCAGTTGCAGCGTTCGAATCGTCCGCGCCAGTGCCGCATCCGCGAAGCCGAATCCGATACGCAACCCGGCCAGTCCGTACGCCTTGGAGAACGTTCGCAGGAACACGACGTTCGGGTGTTCGGCGATGATGCGATGCACGTCCAGGACCTGTCGGCGGTCGACGAACTCCACGTAGGCCTCGTCGAGGACGACGACCACCCGGTCCGGAACATGACGGAGGAAGTCCGCCAGTTCGGCGGGGTCGACGAGCGTTCCCGTGGGGTTGTGCGGGCGGCAGACGACGACGAGCCGGGTGCGGTCGTCGATCGCGGCCGCCATCGCGGCCAGATCCTGCCCGCCGTCCGGGAGAATCGGTACCGGTACCGCGTCGAGTGCCGCGATGCGCGCCATGATCGGGTACCCGTCGAACGTCGGCGCGGTGAACACGATCCGCTCCCCCGGCCCGGCGACGGAGCGCATGACCTGCAGGGCGACGCCGGTGGCGCCGGCGCCCACCACCACCTGTTCGGTGTCGAGCCCTTCGTGATCCGCGATGACCTGGATCAGCCGGTCGGGCAGAAACTCCGGATACCGATGCGCCCGGCGCATCACACCGTCGAGCGCGGCGAGCACGGAGGGCAGCGGGGCGAACGGGTTCTCGCTCAGCGCGAGATCGAATCTCACACCGGGTCCCGCGATGGTCTGTGTCGTCATTTCACACCCCCGCCGGGGCTGCGCCCCACCGAATGGCCCCGGCCCCGGCGAAGTCGCCGGCGTGCGCGAACGCGGACATCATCACCAGCGAGCCGTTGGGGATCCGGCCTGCCCGGTTCTCGATGTCGAGGGTGACGGGGATCGCGGCGCCGAACAGGTTCCCGCATTCGTCGAACGTGTCGGGGTGTCGTTCCGCCGGAAGCTCGAGTGCGTCCCGCCAGTTGCGGAGAAACAGCCGGTTGGGCTGGTTGGTGACCAGGGTGTCGATCTCGACGGGGGTGATGCCGATCTGCTTGCACACCGCGAGCGCCACCTCGGGGACGAGCCGGTTTCCGCGGGCGAAGACCTTCGCGATCCTCGATTCGGTGAACCCGATGTGCAGTTGGCCGGTGCCCGCCTCCCAGTACTTGCGGGGCGGATCGACGGCGGCCGTCATGTCTCCGGCGAACTCGGGGTAGGTCCGGCACTCCAGCCCCAGCACCGGTGCGGCCTCCGACTTCACCAGCAGGCATGCGCCCGCGCCGTCACCCGGCACCGCCGACTGTGCCAGCGCGCGCACGTCCGATTGCGTGAAGATCTGGCCGGCGCTGTTCTGCACCGACACGATCAGGGCGGTCGACGCGTCCCCGGTCTGCATGATCCGGCGTGCCAGCTTGATCATGTACACGAACGACGCGCAGCCGCCGTTGTGCAGGTCCACCACCCACTCCGGGGTGATCCCCATCCGGCGCGCGAGTTCTCCGCCGGTGCCCAGGATCGGGACGTCGGGCAGCTGGGTGTGAGTGATGAGAATGTCCACGTTGGAGACGAGTTCGGCGCCGCTCCGTTCGACCAGCGGGGCGATTGCACGTTCCGCCATGTCGACGGCGTTCTCGTCGCTCGCGATGTGGTGGCGGAATTTCGGCGCCCGGAACATGATGTTCTCGGCGAGCCGGTCGGAGGCGGCGAACTGGGCGAAATAGTCCGCTTCCACCCGGTTCTCGGGTAGGTAGCCGGCAATGTCGATCAGGCTGACGGTGTCCATGTCTCACTCACTCATCCAGGTCGGGGTCACGGGCAGGTCGTTCGCCCACCGGTATTCGCAGATCGCCTTGAGATTGCTCATCTCCAGTCGGTGTCCGGCGGCGAACATGTCCCAGAAGTCGCCCACCCACGGAACCCGGTCTGCGGGAGCGGTCTCGGGGTAGGGATTGTCGTCGTAGAACGGATGGTGGCAGTTGGTCCACAGCACGACGGATCCGTCGACGTCCAGGACCGTGCGCGCGTCCACCACCCGCATCAGATACACCATCCACAGGTGTTTGCCCTGGTCCCAGGCACAGTGATAGTCGACGGTCATCGCGGCCGGGTGTGCCACGGTGCGCGTGTAGATCTCGGTGGTGTCGCCCAGGCGGTCGTACGCGAGCCACAGCCCGGGTTCTCCGGCCGGGGTGAATCCGCGGAGGCTGTACGTCCATTCCGCGAGGCTGCGGGTGTGGGAGAGGTAACGGAACACCTCGTCCGGCGGGCAGTCGATGTATTCGTTGACAGTGCAGTACTTTCCGAACACCTGGTCGTGCGGATACACCGACCTCAGCATGTCCATGATGATCGGTGTCGTCGCCTGACGGTCGGAGGTCTCGATGCGGACGAGGCCGGGCAGGTCGGCGGGAAGGTCGGGCAGCGGGGCGATCTCTCGAGCGGTCATCTGCGTGCTCCTTCTCGGGATTCGGATCTCTCGGTCGGGCGTCGTGCGGGCAGGAACGGCAGGAACGGCGGCAACTCGTCGGCGTCGCAGGCGACTTCGATGACAGCGGGCCCCGCCGAGCCGGCCGTGGCGCGTAGCGAGTCGGCCAGGCCGGCGTGCGTGTCGACCGTGTGGGACGGCAAGCCGGGAAACAGTGCGCCGACTCCCGCCGCGATGTGGGCGGGACGAAACCGGCTGTACGTGTATGCGCCCTCGAAGTACACCTGCTCGCGGGTCAGGCACATCGCGTGGGCGTTGTTGTTGAACACGACGAACGTGACCGGCACGTCGTACTCGACGGCCGTGTGGATCTCGAGCCCGTGTGCGTAGAACGCACCGTCGCCTGCGATCACGAACGTGCGGCGGCCCCGTGAGAAGGCGGAACCGATCGCGGCGCCGAACGTGTAGCCCATCCCGCCCATTCCCAGCGCCACCACGAACCGGCCTCCGCTCGGAACCGGAAGATGATGCACCACAGCGGCACCCGTGTTTCCCGCGTCGGCGAACACGTCGGCGCCCGCTGGCATCACCGCGGCGAGCGCCTTCACCGCGTCCGTGTAGCCCAGGCCCGACGTGCCGGACGACGGCACGTCGATCGGGGTCGGCTCGCTCTGCGCGACGGGCGCCCGCGAGGCCGCAAACCCGATTTCGGTGACGAGCCCGCGCAGCGTCGCCCGCAGATCCCGCGTCGGCACGTGATGGGCATGCAGATACGGCTTCGCCGAGCCCACGCTGTACACCAGCGTCTTCTCGAGCGCCCCGTCCAGACCTCCGCGTGCCATCACCGGCAGTCGCGTGCCGACGAGCAGGCAGACGTCGGAATCCTGCAGTGCGTCGACGACATCCGGGTTCCCCATCGCGCCGGTGACCCCGAGCCGACCGGGCGCCGCGGGATCGAGCACGTCCCTCGCGTCGGGCGTGACGGCCACCCGGGCGCCGAGCACGTGCGCGAGTTCCGCGAGTTCCCCTCGCGCGCCGGCTCGCGCGACCTCGTCTCCGGCGATGACGGTGACGCGGCCGTAGTCGTCGCGGAGGGCCTCGGCGAGCCGTGCGATCTCCGCCGCGGTGGTGCGTGGTGCGGTCGGGACCGCTCGACGTGGTTCCGGGAACTCACCGAGCGACTGCTGAATGTCCTTCGGCAACAGGAGAACCGCGGGCCCGCCGCGTCGCGCGGCGGCCAGCGCCTCGGCTAGTTGGCGTTCGAGGTCGAGCGGCGACTCGACGCGCGCGCAGTACACGGACACCTCACCGAACAACCGGGTCGCATCGATCGACCCCGCCAGTCCACTCGTGTCCTGGAATGCGCCCATCCCTTCGAGCGTCGTCGGCGGTTGCCCGACCAACGCCAGAAGCGGCACACGCGACGCGAATGCTTCACCGAGACCGGCGATCACATTGAGCGCACCCCCGCCCGACGTCGCCGCGACAACACCGATCCGGTTCGACGTCCGGGCGTACCCGTCGGCCATCGTCGTCGCCGAGAACTCGTGTTTGGCGACGACGCCCTCGACGTCGTGGGAGCGGTGCAGCGCGTCGTACAGGTCCTCGATGTTCGCGCCTCCCACACCGAAGACGTGTTCGACCCCCTCTGCGGCCAGCGCCGCGACGATGTAGTCGGCGACGCGCATGTTCCGACCGGTTGTCCGTGGCTCGTGATCCGTGAGATTCATCGGCAGACCCCCGTGTCGTGGATCGGGTGGGGCGACCTGCGGTCACCCACTGGATATACACACGAACCACGTACCGGTCGGGTTCACCGGTGGCAGAACATTTTTCCGGAAACGTTCGTGACGAACGAAACACGACGGTGGAGCGTGCAGGAGGTATGAAAACCGACCCGACTCCCTGGCGGCTCGCTCACAACGCCGCGGTCAGCAGTACCTCATGGTCGTCGTCGGATCGCACGTCGATGCTCGCGATCGCGTCGACGGGCAGGCTGGTGGTGGCCGTGGGCCGCACCGTCGTGCCGGCCTCACCGGTCCAGGTGGCCAGTGTGGTGACGATTCCAGTGCGGTCGGTGACGGTCAGCGCGTAGCCCTCGGTGTCGGCGCCGTAGCGACCGTCGCCGGGCCACGTGTCCTCGTAGGAGCACTCGACGAAGACGACGGTGCCCCAGGATGTCGACGCGACGGATGCGCTCGCGGTGATCGTCGTCGGAACCACGGGGGTGAACACCGCCTCGGTGGTGTGGTCCGGGACGGGCATGGCCGTGACCGGGGCGGCCGGGGTCCGGTCCTGCGTCACCAGCACCCCCACCGGGACGGCGACGGCGATCACGGCGGCCGCCGCCGCGAGGGCCGTCGCCGCTCGCCGGTGCCGTCGGCGCCGCTGTACCGTCCCCACCAGTTGGGTCAGCACACGTGGTGCGGGGGTCTCCGCATCCGCGGGCGCGGCGTTCCCAGGCAGCGTGCCGAACGCCTCTTCCGGTGTGATCAGGGCCAGCAACCCGGGCATGCCCGCCAGTTCGGACAGGGCCTGCGAGCACTGTGCGCAGTGGGCGAGGTGCGCCTCGTATTCGCGCCGATCGCTCGGGGACATCGCACCGAGCACATATGCGGCGTCCCAGCGGACGTAGGGATCCTCGTGCGACTCGAAGTCGTCGAACGTCATCGGGTCACCCCCATTTCCTGCAGAGCCAATCGAAGGGCCCGCAATCCGTAGTGCATGCGGGATTTCACCGTTCCCTCCGGTATTCCGAGTTCGTCGGCCATCTGGTGGGTCGACATTCCCCGGTAGTAGCCGAGCACGAGAACCGCACGATGGTCGGGGCTGAGCCGGGCCAGCGCATCACCCATCATCCAGGCGTCGAGTGCGCCGTCCGAGCTGTCCGGGGCGGCGCGTTCGGGTGTCGAGCTCATCCCGATCTCACGCTGGGAGCGGGCGCTGCGGTGCTCGTCGAACACGAGGTTCCGGGCGACCGTGAACAACCACGCCCGGGCCGACGACTCCGACTGGTCGAGCACGTTCGGATGCTTCCAGGCTCGCAGCAGGACCTCCTGCACGATGTCGTCGGCGCGGGCGCGGTCGCCGGTCAGCCGCAGGGCATACCGCCACACCGCGGGGGCATGCTCCTCGTACAGGGCGTGCATCAGCTCGGTCTGGGCATCCGGCATCGGTCACCACCTCTCAGCAGTACACACGGTTCACCCGTGCCTCCGGTTCACCGCGCCACCGAAACACAGGGAAACCCCAGGTGAAACGGGTCGCAGCGGCCGAAAACCCTTGGCCCGTACGCTAGGAGATGTTCAGCGCCACGGCGGCGTGGACGAGCGCCTGGAACGCCTCGGCGTCGATCGTGTCGCCCTCGTGGAAATCGATGGCACGCCGAGTGTTGCCGTCGAGGCTGGAGTTGAAGAGGCCTGACGGGTCGTTCAGCGAAGCGCCCTGGGCGAACGTCACCTTCACCGCATTCTTGTACGTCTCACCGGTGCAGATCATTCCGGCGTGCGACCATACCGGCACCCCTCGCCACTTCCACTCCTCGACGACGTCGGGGTCGGCCTGCGTGACGAGGGCACGGATCCGGGCGAGCGTCTCGCCCCGCCAATCACCCAGCTCCTCGATTCGCGCATCTATCAACTGCGAGGGAGTGTCACCTTCGCTTCCCTCTCCCGAGCCGCTCGTCCGCGTCTTCATGGTGGGCTGTCGCTCTCCTTCTGGCTGTCGTCCTGGCTGTCGTCGCTCGCCGTTCACTCGAGTATCCTCGCGGACCGCGTCGATCGCATCGAGATCGCGCCGGGATCGGCTGCCGACCGATTTACCTCTGGCGCGTCGCCGCCGTCCTGGACCAAACTGGAATGGAGGTGAGGAGCACCCCCATGAGCACAGCACGGATTCGACGCGGCATCGTGGCAGGCATCGACGGATCGGACGGCGCGCTGGAGGCGGCGGCGTGGGCTGCATCCGCCGCGAGGCGCTTCGAGGAGCCGCTGCGCCTCGTCCACGTGTTACCCAAGCATCCGAATTCCGCGGACGGTCACCCCGAAGGCGATGAGTTCCTCGACGCCGCCGAGCGCATCGTCCTGGACGGGCAGCAGGACCTGGAAGTCGAGCGCAGCACCCACCCTGGTCCGCCCGCCCACGCGCTGGTGGAACTGTCCAAGACGGCCCGGATGCTTGTTCTCGGGCCCGCGGCCACGAGTGAGATGAAATCGGTGGTCGCCGGTTCCGATGTCGTGCGGGTGTCGAACCGAGCCGAATGTCCGGTTGTCGTCTGGCGCGGCATCCAGGGCCACGAGGTCAGCGAAACCCGCCCCGTCGTGGTGGGTGTGGACGGCAGCGAACTGAGCGACATGGCGGTGGCCCACGCGTTCGAGTTCGCGGCATTCTTCGGCGCTCCCCTCGTCGCGGTGCACACCTGGGCCGAGCACTCCACCCTCGGTGCGTGGTACTCGGAGGAACGTCGCTTCACCGACTGGTCCGATCTGGTCCAGCACGAGGAGGCGTGGCTCGCCGAGAGCCTCGCCGGGTGGCGCGAGAAGTACCCCGATGTCGAAGTCACGCGCTGCCTCGAGCGTGGTGGGCCGATGAAAGTGCTCCTCGAATACTCGTTCGGTGCGCAGTTGATCGCCGTCGGCAGCCACGGGCGAAATCCGTTCACCGCGTCGATCGTGGGCTCGACGAGCCAGAGTCTCATCCACCACGCCCGGTGTCCGGTACTCATCTGCCGAAAAGGCTGAATACCGTAAGCGTCCGTTTCACTCTTTCGATCAGCCTGATTCATATTCACCATTCGCGGGCCCATTCCCGGGGCACGGCGCGAACCGAATTTCTACGTCAGAACACTGCTCCGACCTGCTCAAATACACAACGCCACAGCGCTGATATCGCAGACTCACACGCAGCAGAAAATGCCAAGTGTTTCAATCACGCTAATTCGATTTCCTCCAGATTTCGGCACCGAATTTCGCGTTTATAGTTTCCGGCATGTCGGAGCCACGCTCATATCTCGTCTGCGCATCACAGCGCAGCGGCAGCACTCTGCTCGTCGAATCTCTTCGCGCCACGACCGTCGCCGGCAACCCCGAGGAGTTCTTCCAATACCTGCCGTCCACCAGTCGATCACCGCAGCCGCGGCAGTGGTTCGAGGGTGTCACCGACGAGGCGGTGCTCTCGCTGCTCGCCCCGCTCGAACCGGGGACCGCCGACACCCGCACCGCGGAGCAGTGGCGCGATCAACTGCTCAGCCTCGGTCGCACTCCCAACGGGGTGTGGGGCGGAAAGCTGATGTGGAACCAGGTGCCGCTCGTCCTCGACCGCGCCGCCGGACTTCCGGACCGCTCCGGTGACGACCTGCGGTCCGCCCTGGACGACATCCTGGGCCGCGACCTCGCCTTCATCCATGTCTACCGGCGTGACGTCGTCGCGCAGGCGGTGTCGATGTGGCGGGCGGTGCAGACTCAGGTGTGGCGCGACGACGCCACCCCACCCGCCCCGCACGACGGCGCCGAGTACCACGCGGGCGGCATCGCCCACCTCGTCCGGATTCTGCGCGATCAAGATGAGCAGTGGCGCAACTGGTTCGAGGTCGAGGGACTCGACCACATCGACATCGGTTTCGACGATCTCGTCGCGGCGCCGCAGGCGACGGTGGCGAAGGTGCTCGTCGAACTCGGCCTCGACACCGATCTCGCGCCCCCGCCGCCGCTGAAGCGGCAGAGCGACGGCCGCTCCAAGGAATGGGTTCTGCGGTATCGGTCCGACGCCGCCGCGAACGGACTTCCGCTGTGACCGCCATCGGCGCCGCGGCGCCGCTGGACAGCGCCGCACGGGTGGACGAACTCCGTGCGCTGGAGGCGGAGGCCGTGCACATCATCCGCGAGGTGGTCGCCGAACTCGAGCGGCCGGTTCTGCTGTTCTCGGCCGGCAAGGACTCGATCGTGTTGCTGCGGCTGGCGGAGAAGGCGTTCCGGCCGTCCCCGTTGCCGTTTCCCGTCCTGCACGTCGACACCGGGCACAACTTCCCCGAGGTGATCGAGTTCCGCGATCGCCGGCTCGCCGAGGACGGTCACCGGCTGATCGTCGCGTCGGTGCAGGAGTCGATCGACAGGGGTCGCGTCACCGAATCGGGCGGGCCCGGCACGTCCCGGAACCGGCTGCAGACCCGCACCCTGCTCGACGCCCTGGAGGCGCACCGTTTCGACGCCGCGTTCGGCGGCGCGCGCCGCGACGAGGAACGCGCCCGCGCGAAGGAGCGGGTGCTCAGCTTCCGCGACGAGTTCGGGCAGTGGGATCCGCGTTCGCAGCGGCCCGAGCCGTGGTCGCTGTACAACGGGCGGATTCGCCGAGGTGAGCAGGTCCGTGTGTTCCCGCTGAGCAATTGGACCGAACTCGACATCTGGCGCTACATCGAACTGGAGAACCTCGCGCTGCCGTCGATCTACTTCGCCCACGAGCGGCAGGTGTTCGAGCGCGACGGCATCCTGCTGGGGTTGTCCGAGTACACGCTGCCCACCGAAGACGAACTGGTGCAACGGCTCCGGGTGCGGTACCGCACGGTCGGGGACCTGACGATCACCGGCGCCGTGCGCTCGGACGCCGGCGGCGTCGCCGGCGTGATCGAGGAGATCGCCGCGGCCACGGTCTCCGAACGCGGCGAGACCCGGGCCGACGACAGAACTTCCGTTGCCGCGATGGAAGACCGCAAGCGCGAGGGGTACTTCTGATGACCACCACCGGCCGGCCCCGTCAGCTGCTGCGGCTCGCCACCGCGGGCAGCGTCGACGACGGCAAGAGCACCCTGATCGGACGGCTCCTCCACGACACGGGCAGCCTGCCCACCGACCACCTCGAGGCGGTGACGAACGCCGACGGCGAGGCGGACCTCGCCGCCCTGTCCGACGGGCTGCGCGCCGAACGCGAACAGGGCATCACCATCGATGTCGCGTACCGGTTCTTCTCCACGCCGACCCGCAGTTTCGTGCTCGCGGACACGCCGGGGCACGAACGGTATACCCGCAACATGTTCACCGGTGCGTCGAACGCCCACGTCGCCGTGCTGCTCGTGGACGCCCGCGCCGGGGTGCTCCGGCAGACCCGACGCCACGCCCGGATCGCCGACCTGCTCGGCGTGCCGCACCTGGTCGCGGTGGTCAACAAGATCGACCTCGTCGACTTCGACGAGACCCGGTTCAAGGAAGTCGAATCCGAACTGGGTCTGCTCGCGCAGCGGCTCGGCGGCCGCGACCTCACGGTGATCCCGGTGTCCGCCACCCGCGGCGACAACGTCGTCACACGGTCGGATTCGACACCCTGGTACGACGGGCCCACGATCCTCGAGTATCTCGAAGAGGTGGAACTCGCCGCACCGTCCGCGGTCCCGTCCGAACTGCGACTGCCGATCCAGTGGGTGGCGCGTCCCACGGACGATCGGCGACGCCGCTACACCGGCCGGCTGTCCGCGGGCACCCTGTCCGTCGGCGACGAGGTGGTGGTCCTGCCTGCGGGTTCCCGCAGCACGGTCACCGCCCTCGACACCCTCGATCCGAACCGGTCCGTCGCGGTCGCCCCGCTGTCGGTGTCGTTCGAACTCGCGGACGACCTCGACGTGGCCCGCGGCGACCTCGTCGTGAGCGCCGCCGCCGACGCGACCGCACCCGTCCCGGCCCGCGAGATCGACGCGACCGTGTGCTGGCTGAGCGAGACACCGCTGCGGGCAGGCGACCGGGTGGCGCTCAAGCACACCTCCCGCACCGTGCGCGCCACCGTTCAGGAATTGCACACCCGGCTCGATCCGGAAACCCTCGAAGAACACGACTCCCCCAGCGAACTCGCCCTCAACGACATCGGCCGGATCACGCTCCGGACGAGCACGGTGGTGCTCCCCGACCCCTACGCCACCAATCGCGACGCCGGCGCGTTCATCCTCATCGACGAGCAGAGCAACGACACCGTCGGCGCCGGAACCGTCGGCGAAGCCCGGGAAGTCGTGCCCGGCGAACAGACCCGGCACGACATCAAGTGGCACCCGTCATCACTGGAACGGGATCGGCGCTGGTCCGCGACCGGGCAGCGGGGCGCCACCATCTGGCTCACCGGGCTGCCGGCGTCCGGGAAGTCGACGGTGGCGGTCGCACTCGAGCGGACCCTCGTCGACGCCGGACGAACCGCGTACCTGCTGGACGGCGACAACGTACGGCACGGCATCTCGGACGACCTCGGGTTCTCGCCCGGCGACCGGGCCGAGAACATCCGCCGCGTCGGTCACCTCACCCGGTTGTTCGCGGACGCCGGGGTGGTCGCCATCGCGTCGATGGTGTCGCCGCTGCGCTCGGACCGTGCGATCGCACGGGCGCTCAACGAGGCCGCGGGACTGCCGTTTCTCGAGATCCACGTGAGCACGCCGGTCGACGAGTGCGAACGGCGTGACCCCAAGGGGCTCTACGCCCGGGCGCGCGCAGGCGAACTCCGCGGCCTCACCGGGATCGACGCCCCGTACGAGGCCCCCGAGAACCCGGATCTCGCATTCGACACCACCGGCGCCGATCTCGACGATCTCGTCGCGCGGATTCTCGCCGAACTCGCCCGGCACGAGATGCCACTGGTCTAGCCGGCGGCGAGCCTCTGGAGTGCCTCGTGGAGTGCGATCCGGTCGTCGAACACACGTCGGCGCGGCCCGTACGCCTGAACCCGGTCGTGCCCACGGCCTGCGACCACCACGACGTCGCCCGGCGAGGCGAGGGTGACGGCGGCGACGATCGCCTCGGCGCGGTCGGGGACGACGAGCACTTCGGCGTACCCACCACTGCGTGCACCTCGCGCCACGTCCTCACGCAGGCGCTGCGCGTCGTCGGAGTACGGACTCTCGTCGGTGACGATGACCGTGTCGGCGAAACGGGCCGCGGTCGCGCCGAGCGGCACCCGCTTGCCGGGGTCGCGCTCACCGGTCGCCCCGACGACGGCGATGACCCGGCCTCGCGTCAGCGAGCGGAGGTACGGAAACAGACGTCGCTGACCGGCCGTGTTGTGCATGTAGTCGACGAACGCGAGGAATGCCTGGCCCGCGTCCACCGCCTCCAGGCGTCCGGGCACGGTGTCGAGGTTCTCGATCCCGGCGACCGCGGAGTCGAGGTCCACCCCGCGAACCGCGAGGGCGGCGATCGCCGCGAGTGCGTTGTCAACCTGGTGCACTCCGAGCAGCCGGAGCCGCACCGGTTTCGGCGCCCCGGCGCCGTGGAGGGTGAACGACGTACCGCCCTCGTCCGCGTGCACGGCGGACGCGGAGAAGTCGGCCGCGGTCGTCCTCGACGAGAACGTCACGCGGGGCACGGTGACGGTGGCGGCGAGGCGGCGTCCGAACTCGTCGTCGACGCCGACGGCTGCCGCGGCGCAGCGCCCCGGTTCGAACAATCGCGCCTTCGCCGCGAAGTACGCGTCCATGTCGGGGTGGAAGTCCAGATGGTCGCGGGCGAGGTTGGTGAACACCCCCACCCGGAACGACGTTCCGTCGATTCGGTGCAGGGCGAGGCCGTGGCTCGACACCTCCATCGCGACGGCCCCGATCCGGTGCTCGACGAACGCGGCGAGGGTCTGCTGGAGCTCGCATGCCTCGGGCGTGGTCCGGGTCGCGGTGCGTGACCCGTTCGGTCCCCGGACGGCGATCCCCGTCATCATGCCGGTGCCGACACCTGCCGCACGCAGTCCCGCGTCCAGCAGGTACGCGGTGCTGGTCTTCCCGTTCGTCCCCGTCACACCGTAGACGTCGAGTGCCTCGGACGGATTGCCGTACACCCACGCTGCCAACGGACCGAGAGCACGACGCGGATCGTCCACCACGATCGTCGGCAGGATGTCCGACCCGCGGTCGCTGAGCATCGCGACAGCACCGCGCGCCGCGGCCTCGACCGCGAACTCGATCCCGTGCCGGTGCCGCCCCGGCAGCGCCGCGTACACGTCGCCGGCCCGGACGAGACGAGAGTCCTGGCTGATACCCGTCACCGCTGCCTCGCCGGACCCGGAGAGTGTCGCCGAGCAGCCGAGGCGGCGCACCATCTCGCGCAGCAGCTTCGGCGGAGTGCACCGCGGGCAGTCGACGCTCACACTTCCAGTGCACCACTGCCGCGCAGGTCGCGAGCACGGAACCGCATCATCCGCCCCTACGTGGCGGCTACGTCGCTCCGCGGCTCGTCGAGAATTCCGCGGTCCGAACTGTAGGCCGAACGCACGTCCGGCACCCGGTCGAGAGTGGCGAGGTATTCCTCCATGGCCTTCCGGGCGTACGCCGTTCCCTCTTCCTCGCTCGGGATCGAGTCGCCCGTGGCCCGTCGCCACGTCGCGAGTTCCAGCGCCAACTCGGCCTGCGTCCCTGCGAAGTCCTCGGTGTCGGCCAGGTTGTCGCGTTCGCCGGGGTCGGCGACCAGGTCGTAGAGTTCCCGGCTCGGACGCGGCCGGAGATGCTCGGTGCCCAGCGCCGCACCGGACAGGCTGTTCTCGATGTCGAGAGGAAGCTCGAGCTTGGGCCGAGGCGCGTAATTCTCGATGTAGCTGAACTGCTTGGTGCGCACCGCGCGAATGGGATCGAAGCTGTCGTGGAACGTCTTCTCCGTGAACAGGACGTCGCGTGCCGTCGACTCCGACCGGCCCAGCAACTGCCCGGCGTGGGAGACACCCTCCACGGCCGCGGGGATCGGGACGCCGAGCAGTTCGAGAAGGGTGGGTACGAGATCCACCCCGCTGAACAGGTCGTCGTAGACGCGAGGCGACGCCCGCAGCCTCCGCGGTGGGCGGATGATCGTCGCAATTCCGGTGCCCGGCGCATACAGTGTCGACTTCGCACCGGGGAACGCCTCGCCGTGGTCGGTGAGGAACACGACCCACGTGCTCTCGTCGAGCCCCTCGGCGTCCAGCGTCTGCAGCAACCTGCCGACGGCCGCGTCGGCCACCTCGATCGACCCGTGGAATCCGGCCAGATCCTCACGGACCTCCGGCCGGTCGGGCAGGTACGACGGAACGTCGAAACCCTCGGGATCGGCGGGGACATACCTGTCGACCGGGTACGGGCGGTGCGTCTCGAAGAAGCCGGCGGTCAGCAGGAACGGTTGTGGAGGGAACCGCGACAGCCACCGCGACGCCCGATCGGTGACGTATTCGCAGTACGAATTCGTCACGTCGTACTCGTGGAAGCCGAGCCGCTTGGGATACGCGGTCTCGTGCTGCATCCCGAACAGGGACGTGTACCAGCCCGCCTCCGCCAGCAGGGACGGCAGCGTGCGGACGTCGTCGTGGTACTGCCAGCCGTGGTGTGCGAGGCCGATCAGCCCGTTGCTGTGCGGGTACCGGCCCGAGAACAGGGCGCCACGCGACGGCGAGCACAGCGGCGCCGCTGCATGCGAGTCCGTCAGCAGCACACCCTCCGCGGCGAGCCGGTCGAGGTTCGGACTACGTACCCCGGACGCGCCGTAACACCCGAGGTGACGGCCCAGATCGTGCCAGTGCACGATCAGAACGTTGTCACGGACGGGATTCACCGGGGTCGCCACAGTCGCCTCCTACATCGGCGGGGAGTTACAGGGAGACCGGAACTTCGGCCTCCGGGAGTTCGGGAGCCCGCGTCGCCCGCGCGTACACGGTCTCGCCTTCCTGCAGGCCGAGTGCCGCGCTGTCGCCGCGAGTCACCTGCGCGGAGAAGGGTTCGCCGGTCGCCTCGTTACGCAGATCCACCCGCACCTCGAATCCCAGGTGCACCACTCGCTCCACGGTGGCCCGGGTGACTCCGAGCGATTCGGCCGTGCCTGCCTCCTGGGCGAGGGCGAGGTCGGGATCGCGGCCGAGGCGGATGTCGTGCGGCCGGACCAGCTGACCGTTGAGCTTGGCCACCGACCCGAGGAACGACATCACGAAATCGTTGTGGGGGCGGTCGTAGAGGTCCTCCGGTTCACCGATCTGCTCGATCCGGCCCTTGTTGAGGACCGCGATCCGGTCGGCGACGTCGAGCGCCTCCTCCTGGTCGTGGGTGACCAGCACGGTGGTCACGTGCACCTCGTCGTGCAACCGGCGCAGCCAGGTGCGCAGGTCCGTGCGGACCTTCGCGTCGAGCGCGCCGAACGGCTCGTCGAGGAGAAGCACCTTCGGGTCCACGGCCAGGGCCCGCGCGAGCGCCATCCGCTGACGCTGACCGCCGGACAGTTGCGCCGGATAACGGTGCTGGAAGCCGTCGAGGCCGACGATCTCGAGAAGCTCGTTGACCTTCTTGTCGATCTCCGGCTTGGGCCGCTTGCGGATCTTCAGGCCGAACGCGACGTTGTCGCGCACCGTCATGTGCTTGAACGCCGCGTAGTGCTGGAACACGAAGCCGATGTCCCGCTTCTGCGGGGAGATGTCGGTGACGTCGTTCCCGCCGATCACGACGGTGCCGGAGTCGAGGGACTCCAGCCCGGCGATGGATCGGAGCAGCGTCGACTTGCCCGAACCACTGGGCCCGAGGAGCGCGGTCAGCGAACCCGAGGGGATGTCGATCGTGACGTCGTCGAGAGCAGCAAAGGACCCGTAGTTCTTCCGGGCGCCGGTCACGGTAATCATGTGGTGCTCCTCTTGCGGTCGAGCAGGGTCATCAGAAGCAGGGTGATCAGCGCAATCCCCATCAGCAGGGTGGCTGCGGAGTAGGCACCGAACGTGTTGTGGTCGTCGATGTAGCGCGAATGCACGAGCAGGGTCAGGGTCTGCGACACACCGGGGAAGCCCGAGGACACCATGATCACCGCACCGAACTCGCCCAGCGAGCGGGCGACGGTCAGGACCACACCGTAGGTGAGGCCCCAGCGGATGGCGGGCAGTGTGATCAGCCAGAACGTCTGCCAGCGGCTCGCACCGAGCGTCGCGGCGGCCTGTTCCTGCTCCTCGCCGATCTCGTGCAGGACGGGCTCCACCTCCCGCACGACGAACGGCAACGTCACGAAGAGGGTGGCGATGACCATGCCGGGAAGCCCGAAGATCACCTTGAACCCCAGCGATTCGAGCCCGCCGAACCAGCCGTTGGCACCCCACAGCAGGATCAGTGACACACCGACGACGATGGGTGAGACGGCGAACGGCAGGTCGACCACCGCCTGCACCAGGCCGCGGCCGGGGAAGCGGCCCCGGACCAGCGCGAGGGCCGTCACGATCCCGAACACCACGTTGACCGGGACGACGATGGCCACGATCAGCAGGGACAGGTTGAGTGCGGAGATCGCGGCGGGGGTGCTGATCGACTCGATGAAGGCGCCGATCCCGTTCTCGAACGTGCGGAACAGGATGATGACGATCGGCACCACCAGCAGGCCGAACAGATAGAGCAGCGCGACTGCGCGCAGGGTGATCCGGGTGGACCCAGAGAGCTTCATTCCGCCTGCTCCTCACGACGCTGCCCCCGGCTGGCGAAGACCCGGAGGGCGAACAACGTCACGAACGCGATGGCCAGGAGAGCCACCGACACGGCCGCCGCGGCGGCCGGCCGATCGATTTCGATCTGCTGTTGAATGTACTGGGAAGCGACCTGGGTCTCTCGGGGAATGTTTCCGCCGATCAGGACGACGGACCCGTACTCGCCGATCGCGCGGGCGAATGCGAGCCCCGCGCCGCTGATGATGGCCGGAGTCAGGGTGGGCAGCACGACGCTCCGGAAGATCGTCCAGTTGTCCGCGCCGAGTGAGGCCGCGGCCTCCTCGACTTCCCTGTCCACCTCGATCAGCACCGGCTGCACCGAGCGGACCACGAACGGCAATGTCACGAATGCCAGTGCCACGATCAGACCGGGCTGCGTCGCGTTGAGGTGGACGCCGATCGGGCTCTCCGGGCCGTACAGCGACAGCAGCACGATGCTGGCCACGATGGTCGGCAGAGCGAACGGCAGGTCGATCAGCGCGTTGACGGCCCGCTTGCCGGGAAATTCGTCGCGCACCAGCACCCATGCGATGAGCGTGCCCATGATCACGTTGATCACGGCCACCACCACCGACACCACGACGGTGACGCGCAGGGACGCCACCGCCACGGGCGAGGTGATCGCGTCCACGAAGCCGCCGATTCCGTCGCCGAACGAGGCCACGGTGAGCGCGGCGAGTGGCAGGACCACGATGATGCTCAGCCAGAGCGTCGCGATTCCGATGCCGAGCGGTCCCACCGCACCGGTGACCCGGGCGACCTTCTTGCGCGTAGGCGGAACGGGCGGAGACGGCACCGTGGTGCCGCGTCCGCCCGTCGCCGTCGTCGTGTCGCTCACGTCGGTCTTACTTGGTTGCGTTGTCGTAGATCACTGCGATGGACCCGGTGTCCTTGGCGAACACCTCGGAGTCGACCTTGGACCAGCCGCCGAGATCGGCGATGGTCCACAGCTTGGCCGGTTCGGGGAACTTGTCGGCGAACTCGGTTGCCACCGCGGGATCGACCGGGCGGAATCCGGCCTCTCCCCACAGCTTCTGGCCCTCGGTGGTGTAGAGGAAGTCCTTGAACGCGTTGGCCTTCTCCAGGTTCTTGCTGTTCGACAGCACCGCGACCGGGTTCTCGATCTTGAACGTGGTCGGCGGGGTCACGTGCTCGACGGGGTCACCGTTGCCCTCGATGAACAGCGCCTCGTTCTCGTAGCTGAGCAGCACGTCACCGGTGCCCTGCAGGAACGCCTCCGACGCCTCGCGGCCCGACTTCGGCTGAATCTTCACGTGGTCGTTCACCAGCGACGTGATGTAGGCCAGACCGGCGTCCGGGTCCTGGCCGCCGTTGCTCTTCGCTGCGTACGGTGCGAGCAGGTTCCACTTCGCGGATCCGGAGCTGAACGGGTTGGGGGTCACGACCTCGACGTCGGGCCGCAACAGGTCGTCCCAGTCGTGGATGTTCTTCGGGTTGCCCTCGCGCACGACGATGGTGACGACCGAACCGAACGGAATCCCGTTGTAGGCGTCCTGGTTCCAGCTCGTGTCCACCAGGCCGGCGTCGACGAGGCGCGTGATGTCGGGTTCGACGGAGAAGTTGACGAAGTCGGCCTCGGCGCCGTCCTTGACCTTGCGGGACTGGTCACCGGAGGCACCGTAGGACGGCTGGAAGGCCACGCCCTTGCCCTCGTCGGTGGCGTTGAACGCGGGGATCAGCTTGTCGAAGCCCGGCTTTGGCACGGCGTACGCGTACAGGTTGATGGTGCCCGCACTGCCGTCGGCACCGGCCGAGTCGCCGCCGACGGTGTCGCTGGCGCCGCCGCTGCACGCGGTCAGCGCCACAGCTCCGAGCGTCACGAGGGCCGTGAGAAGACTACGAGAACGGCGTTTCATGGGAGAAACCTTCCTGGGGATCTGTCACAGAGGGGTGGTGCACAAACGTGGGAGGGGGTTCGAGAGGAGGAACGCAGGGATCGCCCGAGCGGAATCAGGAATGCGAACGAAAATCAGCAGCGCGAGACCGGTCGAGCGTGCACGGTGTCACTCGCGCGCAGTGCTGTGTGCGAGGAAAAATCAACAACAGTCGATGTCGGCGACTGCGAGCATGCCGACAGCGATCAACGCCAATTCATGGCGGACCTGGTGTACAGCGGCTTCAGACACGCCGTGGACTGTAGCAGAGGCTGAACCAACCGCCCACATCGAACGGGATTTACCGGGTGACCAGCCATGCGACGACGACGAGGACGAGCAGCGCGAGCAGCGCGAGTGTGACGCGTGAGCGCGGCATCAGGGTTCCTCCACCTTCGACACGTCCCGCCTGAGCAGGACGAAGACTGCGGCCAGGCCACGATCGAGCAGCCACGCCAGTCCCCGGCACACCGGCACCATCACCAGCAGCACGAGGGCGACCTGCGGAACGAACGGGAGCCCGGCGATCCACAGCTCGAAGCCGTCCCACCAACTCGCCATCCGGTCCACCGTGCCACCCTATCGTTCGCCGGCACGTGGTCGGCGCACAGGTGGACGCCGCGACGACGACGGCCGATGATGAGCAGATGGTGTCTCTCGATGCGCACTCGGACGACCAGCCCCGCTCTGCCGCGCATCGTCACCGTCGCGCGTTTCCGCCGATCGACGATTACGCGTTCCTGTCGGACTGCGAGACCACGTGCCTGATCGCCCGGAACGGGGCGGTCGAGTGGATGTGCATCCCCCGGCCCGACTCCCCCAGCGTCTTCGGCGCCGTCCTCGACCGCAGCGCCGGCCACTTCCGGATCGCGCCGTACGGGCAGAACGTGCCCGCCGCCCGCCGCTACCTGCCGGGCGGACTGATCGTCGAAACGACGTGGCAGACCGAAACGGGGTGGCTCATCGTCCGCGACGCACTCGTGCTCGGCCCGTGGCACAACGTGGAGCAGCGGTCCCGCTCCCATCGCCGCACCCCCACGGACTGGGATGCCGAACATGTCCTGCTGCGGACCGTCAAATGCGTGAACGGCACCGTGGATCTCGAGATGAGCTGCGAGCCCGCGTTCGACTACCACCGCGGCGACGCGGTGTGGGAGTACACGGGCAAGGTCTACGAGGAAGCCACCGCCACCTGCAAGTCGAGTGGTGCGGGCGACCACCCCACACTCCGGCTGACCAGCAACATGAAGCTCGGGCTGGAAGGGCGCGAGGCCCGGGCCCGGACCCGGATGGTCGAGGACGACAACGTGTTCGTCGCACTGTCCTGGTCGCACATGCCTGCGCCGCAGACCTATGACGAGGCTGCCGAGAAGATGTGGCAGACGGCGAAGTTCTGGCGGGAATGGATCACGACCGGCCGCTTCCCCGACCACAAGTGGCGTGGCTACCTGCAGCGCAGCGCCCTGGCGCTGAAGGGGTTGGCGTACGCCCCCACCGGCGCGCTGCTCGCCGCGTCGACCACATCGCTTCCGGAAACCCCCGGGGGCGAACGAAATTGGGACTACCGCTACGCATGGGTGCGCGATTCGACATTCGCACTGTGGGGGCTGTACAGCCTCGGACTCGACCGGGAGGCCGACGACTTCTTCGCGTTCCTCTACGACGTGTCCAGTGCCGACGACGGCAAGTACCGGCCGCTGCAGGTGATGTACGGCGTCGGCGGCGAGCGGACCCTCGTCGAGGAGGAACTGCCGCACCTGTCCGGCTATGACGGCGCGCGTCCGGTGCGGATCGGAAATGGTGCGTACGACCAGGACCAGCACGACATCTGGGGAACGATCCTCGATTCCGTGTACCTGCACGTGCGATCGCGTGAGCGGGTGCCGGAGACGCTGTGGCCGATGCTCAAACGTCAGGTCGAGGAGGCGATCGAGCACTGGCAGCTCCCCGACCGCGGCATCTGGGAGGTGCGCGGCGAGTCGCAGCACTTCACGTCGTCGAAGATCATGTGCTGGGTGGCCCTCGACCGGGGCGCGAAACTCGCCGAGCAGCAGGGCGAGACGAGTTATGCGGACCAGTGGGCCGACCTCGCCGACGAGATCAAGGCCGACATTCTCGAGCACGGCGTCGACGCACGCGGAGTCCTCACCCAGCGTTACGGCAGCGACGAACTCGACGCCTCACTCCTCCTCGCTCCGCTCCTGCGGTTCCTGCCCTCGGACGACCCGCGCATCCGCGCCACCGTGCTCGCCATCGCGGACGAGCTGACCGAGGGCGGGCTGGTGCTGCGCTACCGGGTGGAGACCACGGACGACGGGCTCACGGGCAAGGAGGGCACGTTCACCATCTGTTCGTTCTGGCTCGTGTCGGCGCTCGTGGAGATCGGCGAACTCGACCGCGCGAAGCGCCTGTGCGAGCGGCTCCTCGGGTTCGCCAGCCCCCTCGAGTTGTACGCGGAGGAGATCGATCCCGAGTCGGGTCGGCACCTGGGTAACTTCCCGCAGGCGTTCACCCATCTGGCGTTGATCAACGCGGTCGTCCACGTCATCCGCGCCGAGAAGGCCGCGGCGAGCGGCTTCCACCCTGCCCACTACACGGGGTGATCCGGCCGAGACCTGCGACTCCGGACTACTCCGCGAAACGGTGCAGCAACCGCTCCGCGTCGGCCGCGATCTGCCGTACCACGACACCCGCCGGCCGCTCCGACGTGACGAGACCAGCCGCCTCCCCGGCGTACACGACACCGAGGTCGGGATCCGCGGGGTCGTAGGCGGCGGCGAGTTCGGTGTCCGGGGCGTTCTCGCCGTGCCAGCGGGACGTGAACGCGTTGCTCAGGGCCCGGCCACCCCACCGGGCCGGCCACGGCTGGCTGCGCGCCTGGTCGAACACCGACGTGTACACGGTGTCCGCGCTGCCCGCCGCGATCAGCCTGCCGCGGGCGTACTCCGGCCCGATGGTCTCGGGGCTGGCCAGCAGCGCGGTCCCGATCATCGCGCCCTCCGCGCCGGCAGCGAGAACGGCGGCGAGACCACGGCCGGTCGCGATGCCGCCCGCGGCGAGCACGGGCAGCGCGGTGGAGTCCAGGATCTCCTGCAGCAGCGGCAGCGTCCCGATCCGGCCGGTGTGGCCGCCCGCCTCGCCGCCCTGGGCGATGACGAAGTCGACGCCCGCCGCCTCCACGACCCGCAGATCGTCGATCGTGTTCACCTGCGACACCACGAGCGCCCCGGTAGCGTGCACCCGCTCCACATAGGGCGCGGGATCGCCGAACGACAGCGACACGATCCGCGGGTTCTCCGCCAGCGCGGCGTCGAGCAGGGCGTCGTCGTCGTCGAGCGCCCAGGTCATCAACCCGATGCCGAAGGCGTCGCCGCCGATGCTCCGCGCGACCGCCGCCTCCTTCGCCACCCACTCCGGGGTGGCGTAGCGCGCCGCGCCGAGCAGGCCGAGCCCACCCGCCTTCGACACCTCGCCGACGAGGGCCCCGCCGGCCCGTCCGCCCATCGGGGCGCCGAGGATCGGCACCTCGATTCCCAGTGTCCGGGTGAGCCAGGTTTCGAGGGCCACGTGCCGCACCTACTTTCGATCAGACGTCGACGGAGGAGAACAACCGAGCGGTCGGTGCTACTTCTTCGGCTTGTCCCCGACCGATTCGGACGACAACGCGGCCACGAAGGCCTCCTGCGGAACCTCGACCCGGCCGATGGTCTTCATCCGCTTCTTGCCTTCCTTCTGCTTCTCGAGCAGCTTGCGCTTACGGCTGATGTCGCCGCCGTAGCACTTGGCGAGCACGTCCTTGCGGATCGCGCGGATGTTCTCACGCGAGATGATCTTCGAGCCGATCGCCGCCTGGATCGGCACCTCGAACTGCTGGCGGGGAATGAGCTCACGCAGCTTCGACGTCATCCGTCCGCCGTACGCGCCGGCCGCGGATCGGTGCACGATCGAGGAGAACGCGTCGACGGCCTCGCCTTGCAGCAGGATGTCCACTTTCACCAGATCGGCCTGCTGCTCGCCGGCCTCCTCGTAGTCGAGGCTGGCGTACCCCTTTGTCCGCGACTTCAGGGCGTCGAAGAAGTCGAACATGATCTCGCCCATGGGCATCTCGTAGCGAAGCTCCACCCGGGTCTCGGACAGGTAGTCCATGCCGCCGAGTTCGCCGCGCCGGTTCTGGCAGAGCTCCATGATCGCGCCGATGAACTCGCTCGGCGCGATGACGGTGCACTTCACCATCGGCTCGTATACCTCGCGGATCTTGCCCTCCGGCCAGTACGACGGGTTGGTGACGACGTGCTCGGAGCCGTCCTCCATCACCACCCGGTACACCACGTTCGGCGACGTGGAGATCAGTTCGAGCCCGAATTCGCGCTCGAGGCGGTCGCGGGTGATCTCCATGTGCAGCAGTCCGAGGAATCCGCAGCGGAATCCGAATCCGAGCGCCACCGACGTCTCCGGCTCGTAGGCCAGGGCGGCGTCGTTGAGACGCAACTTGTCCAGGGCGTCGCGCAGCACCGGGTAGTCCGAACCGTCGAGCGGGTAGAGGCCGGAGTAGACCATCGGCTTGGGGTCGCGGTAGCCCACGAGGGGTTCGGTCGCACCGCCGCGCGCCGCGGTGACCGTGTCGCCGACTCGCGACTGCCGGACGTCCTTCACACCGGTGATGAGGTACCCCACCTCGCCGACGCCGAGGCCGATACTGGCCTTCGGTTCGGGCGAGATGATGCCGACCTCGATCAGGTCGTGGGTAGTGCCCGTCGACATCATGGTGATCTTCTCGCGCGGCGAGATCCGGCCGTCCACGACGCGCACGTAGGTGACCACTCCGCGGTAGGCGTCGTACACCGAGTCGAAGATCATGGCGCGCGCCGGACCGTCGGGGTCACCGACGGGGGCGGGGATCTGCCGCACGACCTCGTCGAGCAGTTCCTTCACCCCGATGCCGGTCTTGCCGGACACGCGCAGCACGTCACCCGGCTCGCACCCGGTGATGTGTGCGATCTCCTCGGCGTACCGGTCCGGGTCGGCGGCGGGCAGGTCGATCTTGTTGAGCACCGGGATGATGGTGAGGTCCTTCTCCATCGCCAGGTACAGGTTGGCGAGCGTCTGGGCCTCGATGCCCTGCGCGGCATCCACCAGCAGGACTGCACCCTCGCAGGCCTCGAGGGCGCGGGAGACCTCGTACGTGAAGTCGACGTGCCCGGGGGTGTCGATGAGGTGGATGACGAACTCCTCGTCGCCCACCTTCCACGGCAGCCGGACGTTCTGCGCCTTGATCGTGATGCCGCGCTCGCGCTCGATGTCCATGCGGTCGAGGTACTGGGCGCGCATCTGCCGCTCCTCGACCACACCGGTGAGCTGAAGCATGCGGTCGGCCAGGGTCGACTTGCCGTGATCGATGTGCGCGATGATGCAGAAATTCCGGATCCGGGCAGGATCCGTGAACGTCTTGTCGGCGAAGCTGCTGATGGGGGACCCCTTACCTGGACCGGCACCGGCCCGGTTCCGGGCCACTGTCACCTGTCAGGATATCCAAGCCACCGCGTTGCGGCTGCCGCGGCATACACGCACTAAGCTCGGCGGCCATGGCGAGCACGTGGAGCAGCATCGGGAAGACGTTGGGCCGACTTGCACGGGACAAGGGCCCGCAGCTGATCCAGGCGCTGCAGAAGTCCGGCGCGCTGGACCGCGCGGCCGGTGTCCTGACCGGGTCGACGGTCGCCGCGCCGAAGCCGGCCCCGGGTCGTCCGGTCACCGCGAATTCCGCCCCGACGGCCCATCGGGCACGGAAGGTGGAGTACTCCCCCGACCTGGACGGTCGCGCGGATCCGGGCGAAATCGTCTGGACGTGGGTGGCATACGAGGAGGATCCGAGCCAGGGCAAGGACCGGCCCGTGCTCGTCGTCGGACGTGACGGCGACACCCTGCTCGGGTTGATGCTGTCCTCGCAGAGCAAGCACGACGGCGACCGGGACTGGATCGCGGTCGGCTCGGGGGCGTGGGATGCGGAGGGTCGTCCGAGCTGGATCCGCCTGGACCGGGTGCTGGACGTGCCGGAGGCGGGGATCCGCCGCGAGGGCGCCGTGATGGCACAGGACACGTTCGAGATCGTGGCGCGTCGACTGCGGGCGGACTTCAGCTGGCAGTGACGCCGTCACCGGCGCAGATCGTCGGCGATCATCTCGGCGATCGCAGTCATCGCGAGCGCGTTGGGATGCGCCGGTTCCGCGGGTGACTGCGGCAGGATGCCCTCGAACCACCGCTGCCCCGCCGGCGCGCAGGCGTCGTGCCCACCATCCACGGCGGCCTTCGCGATGTCGACGTAGTGCACGCCGTATCTGGCCGCGGCATCGACGTAGATCTGGTTGAAGCGGGCGAAGTATCGCTCGAGCCAAACCGCGTCCGCGTCGGACACGGGCATGTTCGGCCAGCAACCACGCCGTCCGACGGAACCGCCGTGCCCGATCAGGAAGACCTCGGCGTTCGGTGCCTTCGCGACGATCGCGGCCACCACGGCGTCGACCTGGGGTGCCATCGTCGCGATCCCCTCGACCGCCAGTTGCTCCGCCCGTGGGTTGTCGCGGCAACCGGCATCCGCGCCGGGAACGACAGCGGCGCAGCGCACCGACACGGGCAGGTGATGGGAACCGCCCCCGCCGATGCTGAGCGTCACGACGTCGGTGTCCGGGCGGAGCGCCTCGATCTGCGGTGGAGCGAATCCCGCCCCCACGAACTGCGGGGTGCTGATCACGTGGGCGGGTTTCGCGGCGGAGCAGGTGACGTCGGTGACGGTGGTCGCGCCGATCAGCCGCGCCAGCTTCGCCGGGTAGTTCAGGTCCGGTGATCGCAGGCACAGGTCGCGGTGCTCGGTGAATTCGATGAGCGGCCCGGCTGCCCGGGAGTCGCCGAGGGCCACGTAGGTCGGTCCCGGCCGCGGTGCGTCCTCGGCGGTCGCGGTCGCAGGGACCGCCCCGGTGAGCGCGAGAACGACGCACGCGAGAAGTGCGGCTCGCAGGTCGCGCCGGTCCGGGACGGGTCGGCCGGTTGTCAGCTCTGCAGTCGGTCGTACCGGCCGAACAGTGACCGGTAGACGAGCGCTCCCACCGCGCCACCGATCAACGGGAACACGATGAACAGCCACACCTGGGCGAGCGCGCCGTTCTGGTAGGGCGCGACGGCGAGGCTGCGGGCGGGGTTGACGGACGTGTTGTCGATCGGGATCGACACGAGGTGGATCACGGCGAGCGTGAACCCGATGGAGACACCGGCGAGGGGGACGTCGGAGATCTGGTCGGTGGAGGCGAGGACCACGAACACGAGCAGCGCGGTGAGCAGGACTTCGACGATCATCGCCGCACCGATGCCGTAACCGTTCTCGATGACCCCGCCGAGCGGTCCCTTGATGGCGGACGGGCTGTGGGCGCCCCAGCCGTTGGCGCCGAGACCGTCGTCGGCCCGGTTGTACGAGGGCAGGCTCTGCGCGATCGCGTACACCACCACACCGGCGACGAGACCGCCGATGACCTGGGCGACGACGTACAACCCCGCCTTCACGACGGACAACCGGCCGAGAGCGAGGTGTCCGACCGTGACGGCCGGGTTGACGTGGCAGCCCGAAATGGGGCCGATGGCGTAGACGAGGAAGAGGAGCGTCAGTCCGAATGCCAGTGCCACACCGAGGTTCCCGACCTTGGCTCCGGCGAAGACCGCCGTACCCACCGCCGCGAAGACCAGTACGAACGTTCCAACCGCCTCAGCTACGTATTTCTTGAGATCCGAGATCGGTTCGACTTCTACGTATTCCTGTGCGGTTGGAGACATTGAACCCACCTTCGTCGAAATGGATCGTTAGTCCTGCTTTCCACAGATAGATCTGGCTGGCACTTTACGCCAGGCGTGTGATCTCCACGACGACTTCGAGATCTGTCGCGCGGCCCCCGGAGAAGATGCCCTTGAGCGGCGGAACGTCCGCGTAGTCCCGCCCGATACCCACCGACACGTGCTGTTCGTTCACCGCGACGGCGTTGGTCGGGTCGTATCCCCACCACGCACCGGTCCACGCCTCGACCCACGCGTGACTCTCCCCCGCCACCGTGTCGTCCACCGCCGCATCGGGTTTCGGGTGCAGATAGCCGGACACGTATCGACTCGGAATTCCCATGCTGCGCAGAAGAACCAGCGTCAGGTGCGCGTAGTCCTGGCACACACCCTGCCGTTCGGCCCAAGCATCGACCGCGGACGTGTGGACGCCCGTCGTGCCCGGAACGTAATCCATCTCCCGATGCACCCAGTCCGCCGCCGCGACAACGGCTTCGTCGGGGGTGCGGCCCTTGCGGAGGTCCCGGGCGATGGTGTCGAGCTTTCGGCTGCGCGGCACGAACGTGGTGTTGCTCAGCTGTTCGTTGAACCGGTCGGTGAGCGGAGGGCTGGCCAGCTCGTCCCAGTCCACCTTCTCCTCCGGCTCCCAGAACGGTTCGGTCTCGACCACGGACAGCCCGGTTACCTCGAGTTCCCTGTGCGGCGCATGGAGATCGAACGCGGTGACGGCAGTGCCCCAGTAGTCGGTGTAGCGGTACGACCGCGTCGCCGGCGTCGTCTCCACCCGGTTCAGGATCACCGTCTGCCTGCTGTCACCGCGCGGGGTGAGTCGCGCCTCGTTGTACGAGGACGTGACCGGTGCGTCGTAGGCATACCCGGTGGTGTGCACGACTCTCATACGCCAGCTCACAGCTCTCCCTCCACGACGGCGTCGCCGCCGACGGCCCGTGCATCGGTCCACGCCACCCACGGCGCAGCGTGAAAATACTGCAGTGCGATGGCTTCTCCGAGGTCGCGGCAGGTTTCCTGCAACCCCGCGAGCCGATCCTGGAGATCCTCGAGGAGCACGCCGGGCGGCAGGAACTCGAGTTCGCTCCGGGCCCGGCCGAGGAGGCGCTGCGCCTCGGCTCTCGGTCCGACGCGGCTGTCGGGCTGGTGGTCGAGCTCGGCGAGACACAACTCCGCCTGCCGGATGGCGTGGAACACCGACCGCGGAAACAGCCGGTCCAGCAGGATGAACTCGACCACCCGGTTGGCGTCCAGCGCGCCGCGGTACGTGCGCAGGTAGGTGTCGTGAGCTCCCGCGGAACGCAGCACCGTCACCCACGCCGGCGAGGACGGGCGGTCGCCCGCACGGGACAACAGCATCCGCGCGAGCATGTCGACGCGCTCGATGGAGCGGCCGAGCAGCAGGAAGCGGTATCCGTCGTCGCGGCTCATCGTCGAGTCGGCCAGACCCGCGAACATCGCCGCGCGTTCCTCCACGTACCGGAAGAACTCGTGCGGCCCGAGACGCTTGGACGCCCGTTCCCGTTCGGCGAGGCCGTTGTACGTGGTGTTGAGGCACTCCCACATCTCGCTGGACGTGACCTCCCGGGCTCCCCGCGCGTTCTCGCGGGCGCTGGCGAGGGAGTCGATGATCGAGCCCACCTGGTTGCGGCTGAACGCCACCAGTTCGGTCACCGACCGGACGTCGAGCTGGGTGTCGGGAGCTTCGATGCCGAGCACCCGCAGCAGCAACCGGGACGTGCGGTCGGGGTCCACCGAGGCGTCGTCGAGCAGCTGGTGCACGGCTACGTCGAGGATGCGGGCCATGTCGTCGGCCCGCTCGACGTACCGGCCGATCCAGTACAGCGATTCCGCGTTTCTCGCCAGCATCAGCGATCACCTCCCTGGCCCTGGCCCTGTTGCTGCTGCTGTTGCTGTTGTTGCTGCAGTTGAGTCGTACTGAGTTCGGGTCCCTGCTCGGCCTCGGCGGACTGCGCCGGCTCGGTCACGAGCTCCTCACCGGCGAGTTCCCGCTCCTCGTCGGAACTCCGGCTCGCGAGCACCCACGTGTCCTTGCTTCCGCCGCCCTGGCTGGAGTTCACGACGAGGGACCCCTCGGGCAGGGCCACACGGGTCAGCCCGCCCGGCAGCACCCACACGTCGTCACCGTCGTTGACCGCGAAGGGCCGCAGATCGACGTGCCGCGGCACCAATTCGTCTCCGACCTTGGTCGGCACCGTGGACAGCTGGACGACGGGCTGCGCGATCCACCCGCGCGGGTCGGCCTTGATCTTCCGGGCGATCGTGTTCAGTTCCTTGGGTGACGCGTCGGGGCCGAAGACGATGCCGTAGCCGCCGGACCCCTCCACCGGTTTGATCACCAGTTCGTCGACCCGGTCCAGGACCTCCTCGCACTCCTCGTCGAGCCAGCACCGGAACGTGTCGACGTTCGCGAGCAACGGCTTCTCGCCGAGGTAGTAGTCGATGATCTGCGGGACGTACGTGTAGACGAGTTTGTCGTCGCCGACCCCGTTCCCGACGGCACTCGAGATGACGACGTTGCCCGCCCGGGCCGCGTTCAGGACGCCGGCCACCCCGAGCACGGAGTCCGGCCGGAAGTGCATCGGGTCGAGGTAGTCGTCGTCGATGCGGCGGTAGATGACGTCGACCTGGCGTTCGCCCTCGGTCGTGCGCATGTAGACCATGTTGTCGCGGCAGAACAGGTCACGCCCCTCGACCAGTTCGACACCCATCTGGCGCGCGAGCAGCGAATGCTCGAAGTACGCGGAGTTCGCGACACCGGGTGTCAGCACCACGACGGTCGGGTCGGCCTCGTTGAGGGCGGCGGACGCGCGCAGCGCCCGCAACAGATGGGAGGCGTAGTCGCCGACGGACCGCACGCGGTGCGACATGAACAGGTCGGGGAACACCCGCGCCATCGTGCGGCGGTTCTCCATGACGTAGGACACCCCCGACGGCGAACGCAGGTTGTCCTCGAGTACGCGGAACACCCCGTTCTCGTCGCGGACGAGGTCGATGCCGGCGACGTGGATCCGCACCCCGTTCGGCGGGACGATCCCCGACGCCTCCCGGTGGAAGTGCTCGCACGAGGTGACCAACCGCTTCGGCAGCACGTGGTCACGCAGGATGCGCTGTTCCCCGTACACGTCGTCGAGGAACATCTCGAGCGCCTGCACGCGCTGCTTGATGCCCTTCTCGAGTCGCGTCCACTCGGCAGCCGCGATGACCCGGGGGACCAGATCGAGCGGGAAGGGCCGTTCCTGACCGGACAGCGAGAACGTCACGCCCTGGTCGATGAACGCCCTGCCCAGGGCGTCGGATCGGGCGGCGAGGTCGGCTCGGTCCGCGGGCTCGAGCGCCTTGAAGACGCCCTTGTACGGCGGGCGGACGGTGCCGTCGCGGTCGAACATCTCGTCGAACGCCAGCCCGTAGCGCCCGACGTCGGTGTACCCGTCGAACACGTGGGCGGGCTTGCGCGGCCGAGCGGTCACCCGTGTCCGCGGCTGGGTTCCCGATGCCTTCGCACCCGCCTGCGTGCTTCCCCCCGATTTCCGGACGGGGGCTTTCGAGGTTGCCGACGATTTCGTTACTGTTGACGACTTCGATGCTGGGGGCGTCATCCCAGACATGCTGCTACATGCACACCCGTTCAGCAGCACAGCCGCAGGATTTCCCGGCGCGTCCGGCGCCGGTTTGAGATCGGACACCGATCACTGGTAATCTCGCCTGTCGGTGCATATGTGTGCGCCCAGAGCTTTCTCGACCGTAACCAGCTTAAGACGACAGGATTTTACGCGTGGCCAACATCAAGTCCCAGGTGAAGCGGATCCGTACCAACGAGGCGGCCCGACTCCGTAACCAGTCGGTGAAGTCCTCGCTGCGCACGGCGATCCGCTCGTTCCGCGAGGCTGCGGCGGCCGGTGACAAGGACAAGGCCAACGAGCTCCTCGTCGCCACCAGCCGCAAGCTCGACAAGGCAGCCAGCAAGGGCGTCATTCACGCCAACCAGGCTGCCAACAAGAAGTCTGCTCTCGCGCAGGCGATCAACAAGATCTGACGGTTCTTCCGTCGTAGGCTCTCCAACAGCCGCTCGATCCTCGGATCGAGCGGCTGTTGTCGTGTCTGCGTGTCAGACCTGGCGTAGCCGGGAGACGCGTCCGACGGCACTCTCGACGGCGTAGTCCGCGTCGGCCGACGCGCCCTTGACGTCGGCGTTCAGG
The DNA here is from genome assembly GCF_048381435.1 of Rhodococcus mengyinensis. Taxonomy (NCBI): domain Bacteria; kingdom Bacillati; phylum Actinomycetota; class Actinomycetes; order Mycobacteriales; family Nocardiaceae; genus Rhodococcus; species Rhodococcus mengyinensis. The sequence continues at coordinate 88,047 of NZ_JBLWIT010000156.1, forward strand.
GACGCCACGATACGCAGCGCCTCCCCCACCGACGTGGGTGTCCATCCCTTCGCGAGGGCCTGCGCCTTCTTGATCTTCCAGGGTGGCATGCCGAGTTCCGACGCCATCCGGAACGGGTCTCCCCGTCCCGCCGGGGCCACCCGGGCGATCGAGTGCACCGCGTCGGCCAGCGCGTCCGCCAGCAGCACGTGGGGTACGCCGCGCAGCATCGCCCAGCGCAGCGCCTCGATCGCGCCTGCGGTGTCGCCGGCGACGGCCTTGTCCGCGACGTCGAAACCGCTCACCTCGGCCTTGCCCGAGTAGTACCGCTGAACGGCGGCGACGTCGATCTTTCCGCCGGTGTCTGCGGTGAGCTGCGAGCACGCGGCCGCCAGTTCGCGCAGATTCGAGCCGACCCCCTCGAACACGGTCTGCACCACTTCCGGCGACACCCGGACGCCGAGGGTGCGGAACTCGCCGCGGATGAACCCGATGAGGTCGCCGGACTTCAGTTTGGCGCACGGGTGCACCACCGCTCCGAGTTTCTCCAGCGCCCCGGTCATCGCTTTCGCCCGTCCGCCGCCCGAGTGCAGGACCACGAGGACGACGCCCGGAGGCGGGTCCCCGGCTGCGTCGAGGATCAGTGCCACGGCGTCCTTGCCTGCCTCGGCCGCGGCCTCGAGCACCACCACGCGGTCTTCGGCGAACAGGGAGGGGCTGAGCAGTTCGGCGAGTTCGGCTGCCCCGGCGTCGCCCGCCCTCAACCGGTTGACGGGAAGATCAGCGCCCGCGGCCACGTCCGCGTTCGCGCGAACGTGGCTGATGACCTGCGCCACCGCACGTTCGACGAGGAACTCCTCGTCACCGAGGACGAGATGGAGCTGTTCGAGCTGAGTTGGTGTGCTCACGCGAAGATCGTGCCACGTGTGGCGGACACGGTCGCCGACACCCCGGAACCGGGACCGAGCAGGCCGAACACGGGCGATCGCCACGCAGCGGTCGCGTCGGCGGTGGACACTCGATCATATGACCGCGGAAACCGAGGTGGACGGCGTCATCCGCGCGGACTACGCGCACATGATCGACCTCGACGACGATCGCACGGCAGGGCAACGGTACGAGCTGAGTTTCCGGTACACCTGCCGTGACGGGCTGCTCCTCCGATGGTCGGTGCAATTGGTCGCCCGCTGTTCTGCCTCCGGCCACGCCGAGACGCTGTTCGCCGGTGGTCGATCCGTCCTCGAACCCGCAGCGCCCTCGCGCGGCGACGTCGCGGCGGCCGGGTCCGACGACGACTTCGACACCGCGTGCGAGTTCTATGAACAACGGTGGCGGGCCCTGCTCGACCCGACGGGCGGCAGCCCGCGAGGTGCCACCGAGCAGCGCCACCTGTCCGACGCGCTCACCCTGTACGGGCGTACGTGGCGGAGCGGGGCAGGCCGTGCGGTCGCCGACCGACTCGCATCGTTCGCGAATGTCACCGTGCTCGCCCTGGGCACCGACCCCGCGTTCCACGTCATGCGCCGCACCGCCGCGCATTACCCCGACCCGGTCGTCCTCGCCGTCTACCAGCCCGCCGGGCAGCGCATCGACCTCAGCCTCGTCGACACCGCGACCGTGGAAGCGTTGATCGACGACCCCGGTCCGCTGCGTACCGGACCGGACACCAGCGCAGGTGCCCTGCTCACGGGTGTCGGATCCGCCGGACTGCTGCATCCCGGCTACATCGGCTCCACCACCGCCGGCGTCGCCGAGTTGACTCCGCCACCTCCGGTCAGCTGACCACTTCGCGCGTCAGGAGGTCGACCACCGCCGCCAGCGTGCCGACGCGCGTGAACTCGGCCCGTTGCCGCTCGGCGCCCGTGCCCTCGCGCAACACGGTGTCGAGCCCCGACTCGAGGAACGCCCGATCACTCGCGCCGAGCCCCGGGGCCACGCAGTCGTTCAGCAATTCCAGTTGCCGGCGGACCGGCAGGGCCCGATCCGTGGCCGGGCTCGTGCATTCCCCGTCGAGTCCGTCACGGGCCGCGCGCCACAATTGCGCCCGCAGCAGCTCGGCGCGCAGCCACGGCACGGTGAGGCCGTCGTCCAGCGACTGGAGCGCCCACCCGACGAGACCCTTCACGACCACCGCGTAGAGCGCCGCGTGCGCCGCGGTCATGGCGACGTCCGCGACCCGGACCTCGATGGTCGGCTGCTTGTCGGAGAGCCGGACGTGCCAGTAGATCATTCCCCGGTCCATGGCGGCACCGGTTCCGATCATGGCTCCGACCATCGCCTCGTACTCGTCCGCGGAGTCGAAGTGCGGCGGCGGTCCCGCCGACGGCCACCGCGACCACATGATGTGCCGCCAACTGTGATAGGCGGTGTCGTGCCCACTGTGGAACGGCGAGTTCGCGGCGAGCGCGAGGAGTACGGGCAGCCAACTGCGAACCAGGTTGCTCACCCGCACACCGACGTCGCGGCTCGGGACCCCCACGTGCACGTGGCAGCCGCACGTGGTCACCGTGTCCACGATCGACCCGAAGTGGCGGGCCATCTGCTCGTACCGCGGGCTGGGGGTGATCGCCGGGGGCAATCCCTCGACGATCAGGGACGTCCCGCTGGGTAGCAGCAGCAGATCGCGGCCCGCGGCGGCCTTCGCCAGCCGGCGTCGCAGGCTGCGCAGCTCCTCGTGCAGTTCCTCCCCGGTGTGGCACACGCCCGTCGCCGTCTCGATCTGGCATCGGGCGAGTTCACGCTGAAGCCCGTGAATGTCGTGGCCGGCCTCCGTGACCACGTCGGGTCCCGCGGCGGAGAGGTGACCGGACTCGTCGACGAGGAAGAACTCCTCCTCGACCCCCACACTGAGGTCGCGACCCGATTCCGTTGCTGCAGGGCTCATTCAGGAGGTATCCCCGCGTTCCGCGGATACGAAACCGAGGCACCGCCGCTCAGGTGAAACCGATGACTTCCTCACCCCAGGCCCGGCGGAGCTCCCGGTCCGGATCGGCGACGACCGCGTCGGACTTGCCGATCAGCAGGGTCGTGCGATCCGCCTCGTCGTACCGCGGCCAGCCGACCTCGGCTCCCGTTCCGTCCGGGGTGCCCTCGGTGGCGAACGACAGCCACCGTCGCTGGATCCGCTCCGACACGTGCCCGGCGGTTCGGTGCCCCCCGAGCTTGAATGTGGGGTCGTGCGGGACGACGCCGAAGTTCCCGAAGACGTACGGCACCTCGGTGCCGTGGGTGGCGCCGATCCGCGCGGCGCGCAGGAACGGTGTCGCGTAGTCGAAGCGGTACAGCCAGGTCGGGGCGACGCGGCTGTGCGCCTCCGCGATCCACAGCGTCGGCATCCGGAACGCGGCATCCCGCGAGATCTCCATGGCCGAGCGCTTCTTCGGGTAGTCGGGGTACGCGGCCGCCACCTCCTGTTCCTCGTCCGCCGGGAGGTCGGGATGGTCGGCGGCGATCGCCACGAACATCTGATGCACGGCGTCCGGGGTGATCGGCATCAGGGGCGACTTCATGAGCCGGAACATCGACGCCTCGTCCTTGTTCGTCCCGATCAGCAGCGGAATTCGGTGTGCGAGGCCTTTGCGGAATGCCGCCACCGGGTAGTGCGGGACCACGTCGCCGTCGACGGTCGGGGCAACCGCCAGGGTGCCGGGGACCCGCGCGGGCACCTGCTGGACGAGTTCGACGCAGGCCTTCGTCAGCACGTCGACGGGCAGGTCGCGGAGACGGCCCGCGTCGGCGGGCGCGATGTCGAGCAGCTCGAGGAACGACTCGGCGATGCTCGCCGCGCGGTCACCGCCGTACACGGATGTCGCGGGGGAACTCTCGGCGATCGCGCGATGGAACAGTCCCTCCGCCGGCGGGGACGTCATCAGCGTGGTGACCGCGCCCCCACCGGCGGATTCCCCGAACAGGGTCACGTCGCCCGGGTCGCCGCCGAATGCCGCGATGTTGTCGCGAACCCAGGTCAGTGCCGCAATCTGATCGCGCAGGCCCAGGTTCGTGTCGAACGGATGCTCCCCGGTCGAAAACGAGGAGAAGTCGAGGAAGCCCAGCGCACCGAGCCGGTAGTTGAACGTGACCACCACGACGTCGCCGCGTTCGACCAGACGGGTCGGATCGAACATGCGCTGTCCGGACGAACCGAGGTAATACGCCCCGCCGTGGATCCACACCATCACCGGCCGCGGTCGCTCGGTGTCCGTCGCGGGGGCGAAGACGTTCACGGTGAGGCAGTCCTCGTCGATGGTCAGACCGGGATCGATGGGCAGCGGGCCGTGCTCGTTCTGCGGTGCGATCGGACCGAACCGGGAACAGTCGCGAACGCCGGTGAAGGGTTCGGGCGGGCGCGGGGCGCGGAGCCGCCACTCGCCGACCGGCGGCGCGGCGTAGGGAATGCCTTTCCAGGACCGAACGCCGCCCAGGCGGACGCCCCGCAGCGTTCCCTGGCCGATGGTCACCTGTGGGTCCTCGGTGCGCGAAACCATGCCGTCATCTTCGCCCGGGACGACTGCCGCCGGAGTCCGATCGGGAATTCCTGCGGCCGGGACCTGCGGGGACCGCCCTCTCTGGCAGACTGAATCGGTGAACCGGGCGCATGCCCGCACGCTGGAGGAACCGATGCGAGAGACAGTGCCCGAGACGACGCGCTCGCAGGCGGTCGGCAGGTCGGCCGCGACGTTCGCGACCCTCGCCGATCTTCTCTACGCAGGCCAGGATTTCGGGCACGTCCACCAAGCCATCTGCGACGCCGCGCCGCTGCTCGTCGAGGGCTGTGACCACGCGAGCCTGATGCTCCGGGAGGGATCCCGCTATGTGACGGCCGCGGCGAGCGACGACGTGGCCTTCCGTGTCGACGAGTTCGAGCGCAGCGAGAACGAGGGACCGTGCGTCGATGCCATCGTCAGCGACACTCCCCAGTTCGAGACGGACCTCGCCACCACGTCGCAGTGGCCGCGGCTGTCGGCGCGGGTGCTGGCCCACACACCGGTGCGCGGTGCCGCCGGATTCCGACTCGTCATCCTCGGACGCAAGGTCGGCGCCCTCAATCTGTTCTCCGACACGGCGGGAGCGCTGAACACCACGTCCGTCGATCAGGGCATCATGCTCGCATCGTTCGCGGCGGTGGCGCTGGCGGCCGTCCACGAGCACGCCGAGGCCGAGACACTGCGGGCAGGCCTGGCCAGCAACCGTGAAATCGGGAAGGCGGTGGGACTGCTGATGGCGTTCCACAACATTCCCGAGACTCAGGCGATGGAGATTCTCCGCACCACCTCGCAGGACATGAACCTCAAACTGGCGACGGTGGCGCAGGAAATCGTCGCTCACCATCACCGGAAGGTGACCTGACCGCCGTCAGTCCGCCTCCGGTGCATCGGGGTTACCCGCGATGCCGAGCATGGACAGGAGCATGCGGCAGTCTTCGGCGTCGAGTGACTGGGCGGCAACGACCCGCTGCGCTCTCCACACCTGCCCGGCGTCGAGTTCGTCGTCCACATCGAGATCTGTCCGCTCCGATTCCGACATTCGCCCTCCAATGCGGGTGCGTTCCAAGACCGTTCACCTCAGGCATCTGCCACCGGATGGTAGTCGGTGTTTCGGTGTCGCATATGCACATCGGGAATCGAAGTCGAAACGATACAGAACCCGTTCCGCCCCGGTCGCGCCGAGCGTGTCGAGCGGCGCGCCCACGAGACGAAAGTTACAGCGGCACAGCCGATATCAGGAATCCGTCAGCGCCCGCAGCGGCTCACTCAACTCGTTGGCGAAGAACTCGAAGAAGCCGTCGACGTCCGGCCCCGCGTTGATCAGCGCCAAATGATCGAACCCGGCATCGACGAAGGTGCCTGCCACCTCGAGGTGCCGCCGGACATCCGGCCCGCAGGCCATGGCGTCGCGGACGTCCTCGGTGCGGATCGACGACGCTGCTGCCTCGAAGTTGATCGGATTCGGCAGTTCCGCTTGAACCTTCCATCCGGTCAACCCGAACCGGAACAACCGGTGCGCCGACTCGACCGCAGATTCCTCGTCACGAGCCCACGCGAGGGGCACCTCCCCGTATCTGGGCCCCGACCCACCGGCCCCGGCGTAGGCCTTCACCAGGTCCGGATCCGCTTCGGTGGCGAACAGTCCGTCGCCGAGTTCCGCGGCGATCCCGACGGCCTCCGTGCCGCCGGCCGCGACGGCGATCGTGGGCGGCACGTCGGGGAGATCGAACACGCGGGCGTCGTCGAGAGTGAGGTGTTTGCCCTCGTACGAGTGGTAGCCGCCCGACCACAGCAGGCGGATGATGTCGATCGCCTCACGGAGCATCTGGTGCCGGATGGTCACCGACGGCCATCCGCCACCGACGACATGTTCGTTCAGCCGTTCCCCCGAACCGAGTCCCAAGGTGAACCGGCCCTCGCTGAGGACGGCGGTCGTGGCCGCGGCCTGCGCGATGATCGCGGGGTGATATCGGACGAACGGGCAGGTGACGCCGGTCGCCAGACCGATCCGGTCGGTCCGTGCCGCGGCGGCCGCGAGCATCGACCACACGAATCCCGAATGACCGTGGCTGTAGAGCCAGGGGTGATAGTGATCGCTCACCTCGACGAAGTCGAAGCCGGCGCGTTCGGCCTCCACCGCCTGCCGCACGATCTCCCGCGGATCGAACGTCTCGGCCATCAGCTTGAACCCCACCTGCATGTCGTCGTCCCTTTCCTCGAGTTCTGCGAAGGTTTCCCGGATTCGGGCGCGCTCACACAAGGCGACCCAGCGACGACGGCCAGACCGGCGCCCACAGCACCAGCACACCGATCGCGATCCCCGCCAGCACCAGCCGCGGTCCGCGTCTGCGCAGCGTCACACCGAGCGCCGCGACGGCACCGAGCACGATCGCCGCACCGGCGGGCCCGGAGGGCACCGCAATCGAGGCTCCGGGAATCCGCGCGCCCCGCTCGGCGACGGTGACGAGCCACCACAGCGGCCACTGGGTCACGCGCACCACCACTTCCGCGACGGGAACACTGACCCCCGCGATCAGCGCGGTGATCGCTCCGGCCACGGTGATCACGCCGACCACGGGGGCGACCAGGATGTTCGCGCAGACGGACACCAGGCTCACCGTCCCGGCCATCGCGGCGACGATCGGAGCGGTGACGGCGAAGGCGGCGACGGACACCGCCACCGTCTCGGCCACCGCCCGCGGCCAGCCGCGGCCCACCAGCATGTCGACCCAGACCGGCGCGATCACGATCAATCCTGCGGTGGCGGTCGCCGAGAGAACGAAGCCGAAGTTCACCGCCAACTCCGGTGACCACGCCAGCAGGGCGATGACCCCGGCCGCGAGCGCGGGCATCGCCTGTTTCCGCCGTCCGGTCACGAGCGCCAGCAGGGCGACCGAGCCCATCGCCGCGGCGCGCAGCACGCTGGGTGACGGTCGCGCGATCACCACGAATGCGATCAGGGCCGCGGCGGCCAGCGCCGCACCCGCGCGGGGACCGAGCCCCACCGCTCGGACCAGGAGCAGCACCGCTCCCAGCAGGATGCTGACGTTCGCCCCGGACACCGCCGTGAGATGCGTCAACCCGGACGCGGTGAAGTCGTCCTTCACCTCCCGGGACAGCGCGGAGGTGTCGCCGACCACCAGCCCCGGCAGCAGTCCTGCCTCGTCGGCAGGCAGGACGGCGGCGGCAGCGGCGAACCGCGCACGCAGGGCGCCGGCCCACCGCTGATGCGGGGGCGCGGGACCGACGTCCGCGGGCGGTCCGGACACCCGGACCGTGGCCAGGCTCAGATCCCGGTGCCGCGGAGGGCTCGCCTGCCCGCGCAGGACCACGTCCTGTCCCGGCAGCAGTCCGAGCCACCCCTCCGCCGGGGCGAGGACGACCACCGCACCGCCCGAGTGGATCGTCTCGGTGGCCCGGCGGATCTCGACGACGTTCGCGTTCACGAGGACGTGCCGTCCGAAGCCGGCGATCTCCCGGGGATCGTCGACGAGGGTGACGACGAGCGTCACCCACGTCTCGTTCCGGGCGAGTTCGGTCATCGGGTGCCGCTCCACGGCCTGAACCCGCCAGGCAACCCCGGCGGCGCAGCAGGACCCGAACAGCAGGACCGCCAACGTCGCGGCCGTCCACCGGCCCGGTCCCCGCAGGGCGCGTCCCGCGGCGAGGAGAACTGCCGCTCCCGACAGGGTCGCCACGAGGACCCATGCCGCCCGGGAGCCTCCGAGGATGCCGATCAGCGTTGCCGCCCAGCACATCCCGGCGAACGGCAGTAGCCGCAGGTCGAGAAGACGCGGTTCGTCGCCGGGCATCACAGGGTGACCTGGCCGCGCAGTTTCTCCAGCCGCACCGGCCCTATCCCGTCCACCTCCCCCAGTTGCGCGATGTCGGTGAACGTGCCGTTGGTCGTGCGCCACGCGACGATCGCCGCCGCCGTGACGGGCCCGACACCGGGAAGTGCGTCGAGCTCGGTCTCGGTCGCCGTGTTGAGGTTCACGAGCCCTCTGCCCGTGGCCGCCGCTGCGCCTGCGGTCCCCGGCGATCCCGCGGCGGCGCCGCCCACCGCGCTCGGTGGCGCCTGGGTGGTCGCGGCACCCACCAGCACCTGGTCGCCGTCCGAAAGTCGTTGAGCCAGATTCAATCCGAGGGTGTCACCGCCGTCGCGCACTCCCCCGGCAGCAGCGAGGGCATCCGCGACCCGGGAGCCCGGCGGTAGCCGGACGAGACCGGCCGACGCCACCAGTCCCACGACGCTGACGACGATCTCCTCCGCCGGCGCGGGTGCCGACGCCGCCGGGGCGGGAGCCGTCGTCACCGGCGCCGGAGTCAGGGAATGCACCCCGGCTGCGGGTAACGACGGAACGGCCTGTGTCTCCGGCCGATCGCTGCGCACTCCCAGCACAGCGGCCGTCGCAACGACGATCCCCATTACGACGAGCACCAGCGCCCCGGAACGCCCGGGATCGAATCGTGCGTCCCGCCACCGATCCGGCAGCGAGAATCCACCCCGGCGTTCGGCGGACCACGTCGTGTCGCCGTCGAGGACGGTCCCGATCGGCTCTGCCAGCCACTCCGGCTCCGACGGTGTGTCGGGCTGCGCCGCATCGCGTTCCCCCGACGTCAGGAACGCGAGCCGCGTCCGGCCCCTCGAACGTTCTTCCCTGATGCCCATGGACGCGACGGTAGAGTGCGCCGCCCACCGAATTGCCGCGACGACCAGGCTTTCCGAATCGGCCTGTGGATCAGTGCGACGTTGTGGATGAATCGCGGTCTTCGTGGTGCAGGGTGGGTTCCGGGCACAGCACGATGCCGATGGCGCCCACCCCGACGTGGGCACCGATCACCGAGCTGAAATCGGTGACGACGAGATCACTGACCTGCGGAATCCGGTCCTTCAGGTGCTGTGCCACCGCCTCGGCGCGCTGCCGGGCATGCATGTGATGCACAGCGACGGCCGTCCTGTCCAGACCTGCCAGCTCCACCGCGGCGTCGACCATCCTGGCCATCGCCTTGGTCGAGGTGCGCGTCTTCTCCTTCAGAACCAGCCGGCCGTCCACGAGATGCAGCACCGGTTTCATCGCCAGTGCGGTGCCGAGCAGCGCGGCGGCGGTGCCGATGCGGCCTCCGCGACGCAACTGATCGAGCCTGTCCACCACGATCAGGCAACGCCCGCGGCTCGCGACGTCGACCGCCCGCCGGTACGCGGTCTCGAGGTTCGCACCGTCTTTCGCGGCCCGCGCGGCCTCGAGCACCGGGTAGCCCAATCCCATTCCGGCGGACTGGGAGTCGACGATCCGCACCCGCCCGCCGAATTCCTGCGCCGCCTGGCGGCCCGCCTCCCACGTGCCGGACAGCTGGCGGGAGATGTGCACCGCGAGAACGCCTGCGCCCTCACTGAGCTCCAGCGCTGTCGCGTATGCCTCGGACAGTTCGCTCGGCGACGCGCCCGACGTGGTGACACCGGCAAGGTCCTCGGGGAGCTGGTCGATTCCCTCCCGGAAATCCTGGCCACCGCTGAGGACGTGGAGCGGGACCACCTGGATCCCGTACTGCTCGACGAGTTCGGGCAGGATCGAGGCCGAAGAATCGGTGACGACGACGACGGGCATCGGACTACTCGGCTCCGCTCGACACCGGGTCGGCCGGAACCGCACCCTCGGCGGAGTCCGGAACGACACCCGCCGCGCGGAGCGCGGTCAGCATCGCCGTGGCCACCTCGGTGTGTCCGTCCCAGCCCCAGTGGATGCCGTCCGGATTACCCTGATCGCTGAAGACGTTGGCGCGCACCGCCTCCGCGAGGTCGACGAGGGGCACGTTCTTCTCCTCCGACCACGCGGTGATGGCGGCAACGGCACCGGGGCGACCCGCGTGCACCTTGCCGTAGGCCTCGCTGCGATGCACGGACGGCAGGGTGCCGATGACGGGCAGCTCGGGACGCATGTACTCGAGCGCTGCCCGGGAGCTCTCCAGATATTCGACACTCAGCCGCGGGGGCAACGCCACCGGCCACCCCAGCGGGGACAGCCTGGGCTGAAGCCACTGGTAGCCGGCCCGCACGACGCGGCGCAGCGCGGGTGGGCGGACGTAACGCAATTGTTCCCGCAGCGCCGTCGGGAGCGGGGACGGAAGGGAGTCCATGCCGCCGACCGCGAACACGACGGCACCGGCGCGGGGAACCGCCGACCACACGCGTGGGTCCTGGGTCAGCGCCCACCACACGTCGCGGCTGGTCCACCCGATCCGCGCCACCAACTCGACATCCCAACCGAGTTGACGTGCAACGATATTGGGCCAGATGTCGGGGTGGTCGGACGGGAGACCGCCCTTGGGACCGTAGTACGACAGCGAGTCGGCGAGCACGAGCAGTACGGGGCGTTCCCCGGGACCGGCACCCGCGTCAGAGGACGTCACTGGCCACACTCGCAGAAGCGTTCCACACGTCGAGGCGCCAGTTGAGCGAATCGGGGTTTCCGTACGCACTCAGCTGTACCCAGCTGGTGTTGCCCAGCCCGCCCAGCACCGGCCAGCGGTCGACGGGCAGATCCAGCAGTGCGGCGGTCAGCGCGGCGATCACACCGCCGTGCGCGACCAGGACCACCGGCTTCTCCGCCCAGTCCTCGTGCTTCTCGACGAGTTCGGCGACCACCGGCTTGCTGCGGCGTGCGACGTCGATGCGACTCTCCCCGCCGGGCGGTGCCCACGTCGCGTCGCCGCGCCACGTGGCGCGGGCGCCGGGTGCGCGCGCGTCGACGTCGAGGTGCGTGAGCCCCTGCCAGTCACCGAGGTGCGTCTCGCGGAGGCGCTCGTCGATCTGCACCGGCAGACCGGCGTTGTCGCCGACCTCGACTGCGGTGTCGTAGGCCCGCCGCAGATCGGAGGACACGATGGAGATCGGTCTGCGACCGACGAGCGCGCCGGCGGCGGCGCGGGCCTGCGACCGACCCAGCTCCGACAGTTCGGTGTCGAGCTGTCCTTGCATGCGGTTGTCGGCGTTGTACTCGGTCTGCCCGTGGCGGAGCAGGATCAGACGTCGCGGGGCACGGGGGGCATCCGTCACAGCTCGGACTCCTCCGCCTGGGCGGCGGTGCCCGCACCGTTCGCGTCGGCCGGGCCGTGCTGCCCGAGACCCTCGACGGGCACGGTCGGGCAGTCCTTCCACAGCCGGTCGAGTGCGTAGAAGTTGCGCTCCTCGTTGTGCTGGACGTGGATCACGACGTCGACGAAATCGAGCAGTGCCCAACGGCCTTCGCGGGTGCCCTCGCGCCGCACCGGCTTGTGACCTGCCTCACGCAGCCGATCTTCGATGTTCTCGACGATCGCGTTGACCTGTCGCTCGTTGGGGGCGGAGGCGATGACGAAGCAGTCGGTGATGACCAGCTGCTCGGAAACATCGAGCACCACCACATCGGAGGCCAGCTTCTCGTCGGCAGCCACTGCCGCGATGCGTGCCATCTCGATGGCTTCGGTCGTTGCGCTCACGCGATGTTCTCCCAGTTCGGTTCGAAAAGTGCTGACTAACTCTTGGTCTTGTCCGGGGCCGGTTCGGACATCGTCGTCGCGCCGTCGAGACGCTCGGAGTCCGGTGGCCTGTACAGGTTCCGTTTGGAGATGTACTGGACCACACCGTCCGGCACGAGGTACCACACAGGACGGTGTCGACTGGCCCGCCGCCGACATTCCGTCGAGGAGATCGCCAGAGCCGGGATCTCGATCAGCGTGACCGCGTCCTCCGGCAATGCGTCCAGGTGACCGGCCAGATGTTCGGTGTTGAGATCGAATCCCGGGCGCGACACCCCGACGAACTTCGCCAGCGAGAACAGTTCCTCCCAGTCCTGCCAGGACAGGATACTCGCCAGGGCGTCCGCACCGGTAATGAAGTACAGCTCGGCGTCCGGGTGGTAGCTGCGCAGATCACGCAGAGTGTCGACGGTGTAGGTGACCTTCTCCCGGTCGACGTCCACCCGGCTGACGGAGAAACGCGGGTTCGACGCGGTGGCGATGACCGTCATCAGGTACCGGTCCTCGGCGGGGCTGACGCCCTTGCCCTGCTTCTGCCACGGACGTCCGGTGGGCACGAAGACGACCTCGTCGAGGCTGAATCGATCCGCCACCTCGCTGGCCGCCACGAGGTGACCGTGATGAATGGGGTCGAAGGTGCCGCCCATGACTCCGAGGCGGCGCCGACGCGCGCCCGCTGCTCCCTGTTCCACGAGTGCCGAGCTTACGTGTTCACACCGGCAGCAACCCGGCGACCACCGACGCCAGCTGCTGAGCGGATCGGCATTCGTGCATGCTGATGACCTCGTTGTACACCTTGGCCGCCGAGTCGCCCGTTCCCCACTGGCCGCGGGGCTCCGGGTTGAGCCAGTGCGCGTGTTTCGCCACCGATACGAGGCGGGCCAGGGCCTCCAGATTCGGGTCGCGGTAGTTGTTGCGGCCGTCGCCGAGCACCAGCAGCGATGTCCGCGAGGTGATGCTCTGGGTGAACCGCTCGGCGAACACCCCGAACGCGTTGCCGTAGTCGGAGTGCCCGTCGTAGCCGACCAGGTCGGCTTCCCGGATCATCCGCGACATGGCGCTGCCGAGGTCGGCCCCCGCATCGAAGAAGCGGGTGACCTCGTCGGTGGTGTCGATGAACGCGAACACCCGCACCCGGGAGAACTGTTCGCGCAGCGCGTGGACGAGCAACAGGGTGAAGTGGCTGAAACCGGCGACCGAACCCGAGACGTCGCACATCACGACCAGTTCGGGACGCGCCCGGCGGGGCTTGCGCTGGACGAGGTCGATGGGCACTCCGCCGGTGGACATCGACTTGCGCAAGGTCCGCCGCAGGTCGATCGAACCGGCCCGGTTGCGGCTACGCCGCACGGCCAGGCGGCTGGCGAGCAGCCGGGCCAGCGGGGTGACGTTGCGTTTCAGTGCCGTCAGTTCGGCGTCGGACGCGCGGAGGAAGTCGACTTCCTCGGCCAGCCGGGGCACGCCGTACGACGCCACCCGCTCCTTGCCGAGGTTCTCGGCCGACCGTCGCCGCGTCTCCTTCTCGATCATCTTCCGGAAGTCGGCGATCCGCTGGGCGGCGGTGCGCTTGGCCACCTCGGATTCGTAGCTTTCCGTCGTTCGGGCTTCGCCGTCCTGCTGATTCCCCAGGAGTCCGTCGAGGATCTTCTTCAGCAGGGTTTCCGGCGCGACGTCCCGCAGCGCCTGGTACGCGGAGAACGACGGGCCGTTCGCCGACTGGTACTGGCCGAGTTCCTCGACCATCTGCGCGGTCAGGAGCTCGGTGAGCTCGATCGCCTCCGGTGATCCGTCGGTGAGGAGTTCGACGATCAGCTCGCGCAGCGCCTCGTAGTCGATCTCACCCTTCCCGTTCCGCGGCAGACTCGTGTCGATCGCCCCGTCCGCCCGGCTTCCGACCGCCGCCGGGAACCAGAGTTCGAACAACGCGTCGAACGTGGGCCGGTGGGTGGGCCGCCGCAGCAGCGCGCACGCAAGCCCCTCGCGCAACGATTCGCGGTCGAGCAGATCGAGGACCGACATCACCTGACCGGCGTCGACCGTCTCGGACGGACCGACCGTGATGCCGCGCCGCCGCAACGCCTCGACGAAGTCGACGAGATGCCCCGGCAGCCCGTGCGGCGCCGCGGGACCGCCCGGCTTCGACCGGGACGCGAGTGGACCACCAGCAGCCATGGGGAAGTCCTTCAGTTCAGTCGCAGCTCGGCAGCGGCCCGTAGCTGGTCGGATTGGTGTTTGAGGACGACGCCCATCGTGGCGCGCACGGCGTCGTCGTCGAGGGTGTCGAGCCCGAGCGCCAGGAGGGTGCGACCCCAGTCGATGGTCTCGGCAACCGAGGGCAGCTTCTTCAGCTGCATGCCGCGCAGCACGCGGATGGTCCTGACCAGCTGCTCGGCCACCGCCTCGGGCAGCTCCGGCACCCGGCTCGCCAGGATCCGCCGCTCGAGCTCGGCATCGGGGAAGTCGAGATGCAGGAACAGGCAGCGGCGCTTGAGCGCCTCGGACAGTTCACGGGTGGCGTTCGAGGTGAGGACGACGAACGGCTTGCGCGTGGCCGTGATGGTGCCCAGTTCGGGGACGGTGACCGCGAAATCGCTGAGCACCTCGAGGAGCAGACCCTCGATCTCGACGTCGGCCTTGTCGGTCTCGTCGATCAGCAGCACCGTCGGGTCCTCGCGCCGGATCGCGGTCAGCAGCGGCCGAGACAGCAGGAACTCCTCCGAGAAGACGTCCGCCTTGGTGGAGTCCCAGCTGTGGTCGCTGCCCGCCTGGATGCGCAGAATCTGCTTCGCGTGGTTCCACTCGTACAGCGCGCGCGCCTCGTCGACGCCCTCGTAGCACTGCAACCGCACCAGCTCGGCGCCGGTGGTCTCGGCGACGGCGCGGGCGAGTTCAGTCTTGCCGACGCCGGCGGGACCCTCGATGAGCAGGGGTTTTCCGAGCCTGTCGGCGAGGAACACCGCGGTCGCGGTGCCCTTGTCGGACAGGTAGCCGGTTTCGGCGAGCCGAGCGATGACGTCGTCGACGCTCGCGAAGAACGGCGTCGTGGTGGGCAGTGCGCGATCCACGCTCGCTCCTTTCAGAAGGGGTGACGGGCAGAGGGGCTGAGGGAAAGGGGGTGGGCGAAACGCCTAGACCGGGCGGGTGTGCCCGTCACCCCAGACGATCCACTTGGTGGACGTCAGTTCGGGGAGCCCCATCGGGCCGCGCGCGTGCAGCTTCTGCGTGGAGATCCCGATCTCGGCGCCGAATCCGAACTGTTCACCGTCGGTGAAGGCGGTGGACGCGTTGACCATGACGGCGGCGGCGTCGACCCGGGCGGTGAACTCGCGGGCGGCCGCGAGGTCGGACGTCACGATGGCCTCGGTGTGGCCGGTCCCGTAGCGGTCGATGTGCTCGACCGCGGCGTTCAGATCGTCGACCACCTTGAGCGCCACGTCCAGGGTGAGGTACTCCTCCGACCAGTCCGACTCGGTCGCGGGCACCAGACCCGGCAGATCCCCGTGGACCGTCACGCTGTGCGTCTGCAGGGCCTGCAGCAGCTTCGGCACCGCCGTCTCGGCGATCGCGGCGTCGATCAGCACCGTCTCCGCGGTGTTGCAGACACTCGGTCGCCGCGTCTTGGAGTTGAGCAGGATCCGTTCGGCCATCTCCAGGTCGGCCGCCGAGTGGACGTAGACGTGGCAGTTGCCGACGCCCGTCTCGATCGTCGGGACGGTCGCATCGCGCACCACGGCGCTGATCAGGCCTGCGCCGCCGCGGGGAATGACGACGTCCACGAGGCCGCGGGCCTGGATCAGGTGCGTCACGCTGGAGCGGTCGTCGCTCGGCAGCAACTGCACCGCGTCCTCCGGCAGCTGCTGCGCCGCCAGCGACGCCCGCAACGCCACGACCAGCGCCGCGTTCGACTTCGCCGCGGACGAGGAGCCGCGCAGCAGGGCTGCGTTGCCGGACTTGAGTGCCAGCCCGAACGCGTCGACGGTGACGTTGGGGCGGGCCTCGTACACCATGCCCACCACGCCGAGCGGAACCCGCAGCTGACGGAGTTCGAGACCGTTCGGGAGGGTCGAACCGCGCACCACTTCACCGACCGGGTCGGGCAGACCGGCCACCTGACGCAGCCCGGACGCGATCCCCTCGATGCGCTCCGGGGTCAGCCGCAGGCGGTCGAGCAGGGAGTCCTCGGTGCCCGACGCCCTGGCCGTCTCGATGTCGGCGGCGTTGGCGGCGAGGATGTCGGCGGAGGCGGCGAGCACGGCATCGGCCGCCGCATGGAGCGCCGCATCCTTCTGCGCGGTGGTGAGCAGCGCGAGGACCCGCGACGCGGTGCGGGCGCGACGGGCCGCTGCGTGGACGGCTTCACGGGTATCCACCGCGGCACCGGCCGACGAGGTGGAGGTCACTGCAGTCATGAAGACAGCCTATATACCGGGGCCTGTACACCGCGGAGCGGGAACGACTGGGAATGATTTGGTCCCCCGCGCAGGTTGCGACTGGTCGAGACCATCAGAGGCAGGAGTGCTGTAGTGAGCGTGCTGTTCGAACCCATCACCTTCCGCGGAGTCACCGTCCCCAATCGGGTGTGGATGGCGCCGATGTGCCAGTACTCGGCCGACGTGACGGGCCGCGACGTGGGAGTTCCCAACGACTGGCACCGGACGCACCTCGTGACGCGCGCCATCGGCGGTGCCGGCCTGATCCTCACCGAGGCGACGGCCGTCAGCCCGGAGGGCCGCATCAGTCCCGCCGACCTCGGCATCTGGAACGACACCCAGACCGAGGCCTTCGCGGAGATCAACGCACAGCTCGAGTACTTCGGCGCGGTCCCGGGCATCCAGCTCGGTCACGCCGGGCGCAAGGGCTCCGCGCACGTCCCGTGGCGCGGGGGCGGGAGCCTCGACGGCGACGATCGGCTGTCCTGGCAGACGGTGGCGCCGAGCGCGATCGGTTTCGGCGACCACACCCCGCCGGCCGCGGCGACGACCGACGACATCCGGAAGGTGGTCGCCGATTTCGCGGCCGCCGCCGAGCGGGCGTCGCGTGCTGGTTTCAAGGTGGTGGAAATCCATGCGGCACACGGCTATCTGCTGCACCAGTTCCTCTCACCGGTCAGCAATCATCGCACCGACGAGTACGGCGGCAGCTTCGCGGGCCGTATTCGCCTCCTGCTCGAGGTCATCGAGGCGGTACGGGGGGTGTGGCCGGCCGAGTTGCCCGTGTTCGTCCGGGTCTCGGCCACCGACTGGCTGTCCGAGGAGCCCGGCCTCGACGCGGACAGCTGGACGCCGGATCAGACCGTCTCCCTCGTGCAGGCCCTCGCCGATCTCGGCGTCGACCTGGTCGACGTCTCCAGCGGCGGCGTCGCCTCCGCCCGGATCCCGATCGGGCCCGGCTACCAGGTCCCGTTCGCCCGTCGCATCCAGAACGAGACCACGGTCCCGGCCGCCGCCGTCGGGCTCATCACCGAGCCGGAGCAGGCCGAGCGGATCGTGGAGTCGGGAGAAGCCGTCGCCGTGTTCCTCGGGCGCGAGCTGCTGCGCGACCCGTATTGGCCGCGAAAAGCCGCACTGGTATTGAATGCCCAGGTGACGCCGCAGATTCCGGCGCAGTACGCCCGGGCGTACTGAGGCTCGGGCCGACAAGCCCCGGTATCCTTTGCTACGGTAATCGCTCTTACAGCTGGTAGTCCCGCACCCCGGACGGTGGGGCGGGACCGAGCCACGAGCCAGAGCCGATCGGCGGGGGCCGCATCGCGCCGAAGGGCCGTGGGCTGCCGAACCCGACCAGCAATCGCCGTGCGGGCGACGAAAAGATGCGTGCATCAGGTACGTGCCCCGCGCGGGTGATAACTGCGCTGGGGAGCGCACGACATGAATGCACCAGATCACTCGATCACGTCGGCCGAGGTGGCCGAATCACCTGATGTCACGGTCACCGACGAGGCCTCCGTCAAACGGGCCGTCAAGGCGACCATGCTCGGTAACGCCATGGAGTGGTTCGACTTCGGCGTGTACGCCTACCTCGCGACCACCATCGGCAAGGTCTTCTTTCCCGAGGCGAGCGGCACCGCACAGCTGCTGTCGACGTTCGCGATCTTCGCCGCGGCGTTCATCGTCCGTCCCCTCGGTGGACTGTTCTTCGGTCCGCTCGGTGACCGGATCGGCCGCAAGAAGGTGCTCGCCACCACGATCATCCTGATGGCGGGCAGCACCTTCGCCATCGGCCTGATCCCGAGTTACGGATCCATCGGGCTCGCAGCGCCGATTCTGCTGGTGCTGTTCCGGCTCGTGCAGGGATTCTCCACGGGCGGCGAGTACGGCGGCGCCAGCACGTTCGTCGCCGAGTACGCGCCGGACAAGCGCCGCGGGTTCTTCTCGAGCTTCCTCGAATTCGGAACCCTCGCGGGGTATGTCGCGGCCGCGGGTCTGGTCACCATCATCAGCACCGTGGTCAGCGCCGACGCTCTGGTGGACTGGGCGTGGCGAATTCCGTTCCTGCTCGCCGGTCCGCTGGGCCTGATCGGCCTGTACCTGCGGCTGCGGCTCGAGGAGACGCCCGCGTTCCAGCAGATGGAGCAGGCCGAAGAGCGTTCGCTCGCAGACGAATCCACGGGACGCAAACTGCGCGAGACCCTGGTGGAGAACTGGCGCCCGCTGGTGCTGTGCGTCATCCTGGTCGCCACCTACAACATCGCGCACTACGGCCTGCTCAGCTACATGCCGACGTACCTGTCGAACACGCTCGGCTACGACGAGTCGCACGGCCTCGTCCTCATGATCATCGTGATGCTCATCATGATGGTGTGCATCAGCTTCGTCGGGAAGCTGTCCGACCGGGTCGGGCGTAAACCGTTGCTGCTGGCCGGTTTCGTCGGATTCTTCGCGCTGTCGCTGCCCGCGTACCTGCTGATCGGTGTCGGGCACTACTTCACCGTCTTCCTCGGCCTCGCGATGCTCGGCGGTCTCCTGCTGCTGTTCGTCGGCGTCTTCCCGTCGGTCCTACCCGCGCTGTTCCCCACCGGAATCCGCTACGGCGGCCTGGCGATCGGCTACAACCTCGCGGTGTCGATCTTCGGTGGCACCACACCCCTCGTCCTCACGGCGTTGCAGGATGCGACGGGCAGCGACCTCGTCGCGCCGATGTACATGATGGTCGCGGCCGTCGTCGGCGGTATCGCGGTCCTGCTCATCTCCGAGACCGCCCGGAAGCCACTGGAGGGTTCACCGCCCGCCGTGGCCACGGACGCCGAGGCCCGCCGCATCCTGAAGCGCCTCCGCCGCACCAAGGGCGACGCATCCGCAACACCCGCACAGGAGACGGCGGCCGCCGACGCGGGCTAGTCTCGGAGTATGTCCGCTCCCAGGGTCGCCGTGGTCGGCAGCGTCAACATGGACCTACTGACCGCGACCGAACGGTTGCCCGCGCCGGGAGAGACGATCCTGGGCAGCGCCTTTGCCGCCACCCCCGGCGGCAAGGGCGCCAACCAGGCGATCGCGGCCGCGAGGGCCGGCGGAGCCGTGACGTTCATCGGTGCCGTCGGCTCCGACGTGTTCGCTCTCGACTTGCGGCAGGCCCTCGTGGACGCCGAGGTCGACACGCGATACCTGCGTGAGGTGGACGGGCCGAGCGGGATCGCGGCGATCACCGTCGACGCCGCCGGCGAGAACAGCATCGTCGTGGTTCCGGGCGCCAACAGCACCGTGGTGGATCTGACCCCCGCCGAACTCGCGGCCGTCGCGGACGCCGACGTCCTGCTCTGCCAACTCGAGATCCCCCTGGGCACCGTCGTTGCCGCGGCGGCACACGCCGCGGCACACGACACCGTCGTGATGTTGAATCCGTCACCAGTGCAGCCACTTCCGGCCGAACTCGTCAAGCTGGTCGACGTGCTCCTCGTCAATCAGACCGAGGCGGCGCAACTCGGCGCCGAGGTCACCGGCGCCGTCTCCCACGTCGTGACCACGCTGGGGTCGTCGGGCGCGGACTACGCGGGCAGCGACGGCCCAACGCTCCACACCGACTCCTCCGAGGTCGAGGTGGTCGACACGACCGGGGCGGGCGACGCGTTCGCCGGCGCCCTGGCCGTCTCGTGGCGACGCGGGCCCGCGACCGCCGTCCCGTTCGCGTGCACGGCGGGCGCGCTCGCCACCACCCGCCGAGGCGCCTCCACCTCGTCGCCCACCCGTGCCGAGATCGAGGCGGCGCTGCCCGCCTGAGCGAGCTCCTGCGGTCGCCCGGATCCTCCGTGTCACCCGTGTCGTGCACCATGGGGGCATGACGACCGCCACCGAACCCGCACTCCGTGACGAGGCCGAACGGCTGCTCCGCGAGCTGGCAGGCGAGCACGCCACCCTCCGCGACGACCAGTGGACGGCGATCGAGGCGCTCGTGGTGGGCCGCAGACGGGCGCTGGTCGTCCAGCGGACCGGCTGGGGCAAGTCGGCGGTCTACTTCATCGCCGCGAAGCTCCTGCGGGCGCACGGGCACGGCCCCACGGTCATCGTGTCGCCGCTCCTGGCACTCATGCGGAACCAGGTGGCCTCGGCCGAGCGGGCGGGTGTGCGCGCCGCCACCATCAATTCCGGGAACGTCACCGAGTGGGACGACATCCACGCCCGGGTTGCCGACAACGAACTGGACGTGCTGCTGGTCAGCCCTGAGCGTCTCAACAATCCCGACTTCCGCGACCAGGTCCTTCCCTCCCTCGCCGCCGACGCGGGCCTCGTCGTGGTCGACGAGGCGCACTGCGTGTCGGACTGGGGTCACGACTTCCGCCCCGACTACCGGCGGATCCGCACACTGATCGCCGAACTGGGCGAAGGCATCCCCGTGCTGGCCACCACGGCCACGGCGAACGACCGCGTCGTCTCCGACGTCTCCACGCAGCTCGGAGTGGGCGGCGCCGAAACCCTCGTCCTCCGCGGCGGCCTCGAACGGGAGTCGCTGCACCTGTCGGTCGTGCAAATTCCGGAGGCCACCGCCCGGGCCGCGTGGCTCGCCCAGAAACTCGACAGCCTGCCCGGCTCGGGCATCATCTACGCGCTCACCGTGTCGGCGGCCCGGGATCTGGCGAGCCTGCTGTCCGAGCAGGGGCACACGGTCGCCGCGTACACCGGGCAAACCGATGCCGCCGAGCGCGAGACCCTCGAGCAGGACCTGCTCGGCAACCGCGTCAAGGCCCTCGTGGCGACGTCCGCGCTCGGCATGGGGTTCGACAAACCCGACCTGGGGTTCGTCGTGCACCTCGGTGCGCCGTCGTCCCCCATCTCCTACTACCAGCAGGTCGGGCGCGCCGGACGGTCCACCGACCGCGCCGAGGTCATCCTGCTGCCCGGATCCGAGGACAAGCAGATCTGGAGTTATTTCGCGTCCGTGGCGTTCCCCCGGGAGCACGTGGTACGCCGGGTGATCGAGGTCCTCGACACCGACCGGCCGCAGTCCACGCAGGCGCTCGAGCCGCTGGTGGAGCTGGGCCGCACCCGGCTGGAGATGGTGTTGAAGGTGCTCGACGTGGACGGGGCCGTCCGCCGGGTGCGCGGCGGCTGGGTGGGCACCGGGGAGCCCTGGACGTACGACGCCGAGCGGTACGAGCGCCTCGAACGCGCCCGCGAGTCGGAGCAGCAGGCGATGATCGACTACCAGCGGATCAGCACGTGCCGGATGGCGTTCCTGCGCGAGCAGCTCGACGATCCGGGTCTGGCGGCGGGGACCTCGGAGTGCGGCCGGTGCGACAACTGCACCGGAGTGCGCCACGACGCGACCGTGGACGCCGAGGCGGTGCAACAGACCAGAACGCGTCTCGAGCGCCCAGGCGTGGACGTGGCGCCCCGTAAACAGTGGCCTACGGGCCTCGCGAAGCTCGGCGTGGCGCTGTCCGGGAAGATCACGGACGGCCCCGAACCGGGGCGCGTCCTGGGCCGGCTGTCCGACCTGGGCTGGGGACAGCGGCTGCGTGCCCTGCTCGACGAACCGGACGGACCTGCCCCCGACGCCGTCCTGAAGGCCTGCATCCAGGTGCTGGCCTCCTGGGACTGGGCCGAGCGGCCCACCGCCGTCATGGCGGTCGAATCCGCCACCCATCCCCTTCTGTCGGCGTCGATCGCGGGGCAGCTCGCCGCTGTCGGACGCCTCACCGACCTGGGAGTTCTGCGGCTGCGCCCGGAGCATCCGCCGGTGTCCGCAGCCAACTCCGCCTACCGGGTGGCCGGGCTCGTCGACGCCTGGGAGGTCCCCGACCTTCCTGCCGGCGCCGGACCGGTGTTGCTCGTCGACACCCTCACGGACACCGGCTGGACCCTCACGATGGCCGCCCGGACGCTCCGCGCGGCGGGTGCCGCGTCGGTCCTCCCTTTCGCGCTCGCGAGTCTCAAATAGGCGAAGTGTGTCGCTTGCGGTTCACCCAAAAGTTACATAATGTGATGAGCATCACTTTGCACGTCTCACCTGCAAAGCTCCGCCACCTGAGCTGTCCAATTTCGCGAGGCACGTGAAATCGAAGGGGATGGTTGTTAGGTTCGAATTTCCAATGACGCCTGTTCAGAAGAGTGCCATCCCGACCACCGCGCCGGACGCGGTGTTGTTCAGAAGTCCAGAGATCACTGACGGAGTCCGGCTCTGGGAGATCGCCAGGAACACGGAAGTGCTCGATCTCAATTCGAGCTACGCATACCTGTTGTGGTGTAGAGATTTCAGCCGCTCGTCGGTCGTCGCAGTCGTCGACGAGCGCGTCGTGGGATTCGTATCGGGCTTCATCCGCCCCGAATCCCCAGCGACGCTGTTCGTCTGGCAAGTCGCCGTAGACGCAGACCAGCGCGGCAAGGGAATTGCAGGTCGCATGCTGAGCGCGCTGCTCGACCGACTTGCACCCGAAGGGATTACCCATCTCGAAACGACGATCAGCCCCGACAACGAGGCCTCGATCGCGCTGTTCACAGCATTGGCGCGTCGCCGAGATACGGCGATCAACAAGCAAGAATTGTTCTCCCCTAACGATTTTCCCGATGGACACGAAGCCGAAGATCTGTACACGATCGGCTAAGAGCATGCCCCGGAGGAATGCAGCAACATGACTAACTTCGATACGAACATCTTCGACAACCTCGAATCCGAGGTTCGCAGCTACAGCCGCGGCTGGCCCGCCGTCTTCGAGTCGGCATCCGGATCGTGGATCCGTGACGAGAACGGCCGCGACTACCTCGACTTCTTCGCCGGTGCCGGTTCGCTGAACTACGGCCACAACAACCCGGTCCTGAAGTCGGCGCTCGTCGACTACATCGTCAGCGACGGCATCACGCACGGTCTCGACATGTCGACCGTGGCCAAACGCGACCTGCTCCAGACCTTCCAGGACAAGATCCTCAAACCCCGCGGTCTCGACTACAAGGTCCAGTTCCCCGGCCCCACCGGCACCAACACGGTCGAGGCCGCACTGAAACTGGCGCGCAAGGTGACGGGTCGTTCGTCGATCATCAACTTCACCAACGCTTTCCACGGCATGACGCTCGGCGCCCTGTCGGTCACCGGTAACTCGATGAAGCGCGCCGGCGCCGGAATCCCGCTGGTGCACGCCACCCCGATGCCGTTCGACAACTACTTCGACGGAGTCACCGAGGACTTCCACTGGTTCCGCCGCGTGCTCGACGACTCGGGCAGTGGCCTGAACCGTCCGGCCGCTGTGATCGTCGAGACCGTGCAGGGTGAGGGCGGCGTCAACGTCGCCCGCGCAGAGTGGCTGCGCGCCCTCGCGGACCTGTGCGCCGAGCGCGAAATCCTGCTGATCGTCGACGACGTCCAGATGGGCTGCGGACGCACCGGACCGTTCTTCTCCTTCGAGGTCGCCGGCATCACCCCGGACATCGTCTGCCTGTCGAAGTCGATCAGCGGCTACGGCCTCCCGATGGCGCTGACGCTGTTCAAGCGTGAGCTCGACGTGTGGGGCCCGGGCGAGCACAACGGCACGTTCCGCGGCAACAACCCGGCGTTCGTCACGTCGAAGGTGGCCCTGGACCACTACTGGTCCGACGACACCCTTCACAAGACGACGCTGAAGAAGGGCGAGAAGATCCACCAGGCGTTCACCGATCTGGCGAACCAGTTCGACGGGTCCGTCTCCACCCGCGGTCGCGGCCTCGTCCAGGGTCTCGTGTTCGACGAGCCGGAGAACGCGGGCAAGGTCTGCAAGCTCGCCTTCGACGAGGGCCTGCTCGCGGAGACCTCCGGACCGTCGGACGAGGTGGTCAAGCTCCTGCCGGCACTCACCATCACCGACGAGGAACTGGACCACGGACTCGCGATTCTCGCCGACGCCACCGGCAAGGTTTGCAGCTAGAGAGAGGACTGACACTCACATGATCGTTCGTACCACCGCAGAAATCACCGACACCGAGCGCGACATCACCAGCGAGGACGGAAACTGGCGCAGCAAGCGCATCATCCTCGGCGGCGACAAAGTGGGCTTCTCGTTCCACGAGACCACGATCAAAGCGGGCTCGGTCAACGAGTTCCACTACGCCAACCACGTCGAGGCCGTCTGGCTCGTCGAGGGAACCGGCAAGTTGATCGACCTCGACAACGACAAGGTCTACGAACTCGGCCCCGGTTCGATGTACCTGCTCAACGGTCACGAGCGTCACCGTGTCGAGCCCGACACCGAAATGCGCATGCTGTGCGTGTTCAACCCGCCCGTCACCGGGCGTGAGGTCCACGACGAAAACGGTGTCTACCCGTTGATCGAGGTTCCCGCGTAAGTTCGACCCCATGGCCGACGACGCTGCTGTTCCAGCTATAGCCATCGGACCCGCCCCGGACCCGCTCCTCGAGGATGCGGTGCGCCGGGGCGGTGCCCGTGTGGCCCCCCTCGACTCCGCGGACGCCCTGGTCTGGACCACGGGTCCGATCGGGTTCCCGGACCCGCTTCCCGAGAACATCCGCTGGGTGCAGTTGAACTCCGCGGGTGTCGAGGAGTGGTTCGCCGCGAAGGTGATCAGACCCGACACCACCGTGATGTGGACGTCGGCGGCGGGCGCGTTCGCCGCCACCGTCGCCGAGCACGCGCTGACGCTGCTGCTGGCCGGGGTGCGGGCACTCCCGGAGCACCTCGAGGCGAAGACCTGGCGGCAGCAGGAGTTCTATTCGAAGATCGGCACCCTACGGGGCACCACCGTGGCCATCGTGGGTGCCGGCGGAATCGGCCGGGCACTGATCCCGATGCTCGCGGGCGTCGGGGCCGACGTCATCGCGGTCAATCGCTCCGGCAGCCCGGTGCCGGGCGCGATCGAGACGCTTCCCACCACCCGCCTGGGCGAGGTGTGGGCCCGCGCGGATCACTTCGTGATCGGGGCTCCCGCCACCGACGCCACGCACCATCTGGTCGGGGCGGCGGAATTCGCGCAGATGAAGCCGACCGCGTGGGTGATCAACGTCGCGCGCGGCTCGCTCGTTCACACCAATGCACTGGTGAAAGCGCTGCGGGACAACACGATTGGCGGAGCGGGACTCGACGTCACCGATCCCGAGCCGCTTCCCGACGGCCACCCGCTGTGGGATCTGCCCAACGTGATCATCACCCCCCACGATTCCAACCCGCCGTCGGTGCGCCCCCCGGCATTCGCCGAGCACGTCGCGCTGAACGTCACCCGCTTCGTCGCCGGTGAGAATCTCACCGCTCTGATCGATCCTGTCGTCGGGTACTGAGCCGGCGCTACCCTGGAGTGCGTGTTCGCCCGACTGATCGACGTACTCGGTGACCGGCGCCTGTGTGTGATTACCGGCGCCGGCATTTCGACGGATTCCGGGATCCCCGATTACCGGGGTCCGGATTCGCCACCGCGCAATCCCATGACGTACCAGCAGTTCACCGGTGATCCCGATTTCCGCCGCCACTACTGGGCGCGGAACCACCTCGGCTGGCGCCACATGGACGCCGCCCGGCCCAACACCGGCCACCGCGCCCTGGCGGGGCTCGAGCGGGCGGCTGCCGTGAGTGCCGTCATCACCCAGAACGTCGACCTGCTGCACACCAAGGCAGGCAGTCGCCGGGTGATCGACCTGCACGGCACGTACGCCCAGGTCCGGTGCCTGACGTGCGGCACCCTGATCTCGCGGGCCACGCTCGCCGACCGGCTCGAGCGCGCGAACCCCGGTTTCGCCGAAACCGTCGCTGCCGCACAGGGAGTGGAGATCGCACCGGACGCCGATGCGGTGATCACCAGCACCGAGCATTTCCGGATGGTCGACTGCGAGACGTGCGGCGGTCTGCTCAAACCCGACATCGTGTACTTCGGCGAATCCGTCCCGAAACCGAGGGTCGCCGCCGCCTACGACGTGGTCGACGAAGCCGAGGC
Organism: Rhodococcus mengyinensis; assembly: GCF_048381435.1. Taxonomy (NCBI): domain Bacteria; kingdom Bacillati; phylum Actinomycetota; class Actinomycetes; order Mycobacteriales; family Nocardiaceae; genus Rhodococcus; species Rhodococcus mengyinensis. Next base: position 114,367 of record NZ_JBLWIT010000156.1, read on the forward strand.
ACTCCTGGTGGCCGGCTCGTCGCTCACCGTCATGTCGGGACTGCGGTTCGTCCGGCACGCCGCCAAACGCGGAATCCCCATCGTGATCGTCAACAGGGGCACCACGCGCGGCGACGAGTTCGCCACCCTCACGCTCCACGCCGGCTGTTCGGAAGCACTCACCGCACTGCTCGACGCGTCCTCCGCGCTGCCCGCGTGACCGTCAGAGCGGCACCAGATCGTCCGCGTGAACGACGGGACGCTGCATCTCCGCGGGCAGTTCCTGGGTCGACTTTCCCAGGATGTCGCTGATCTCCGCCGAGTCGTAGGCCACCACTCCCCTGGCCACGGGACGCTCGTCGGGGCCGAGGAGCGACACGACGTCGCCGCCGTAGAACCTTCCCGACACCGCGCTGATCCCCGCGGGCAGCAACGACCGCCGCTTGGTGACGACGGCACGCACAGCGCCCTCGTCGATGTGCAGGATCCCCTGCTCGTCCGCGGCGTGGCGTACCCAGAACTTGCGCGCCGACAACCGCGACGGCCGGGCCGCGAACGCCGTCCCCACCCCGGCGTCCCGCAGCGCTGCCCCGGCGTCCGAGGCGGCGGCGAGCAGCACCGGCACACCGGCATCGGCCGCGAGGCGCGCTGCCGACAGCTTGGACGCCATCCCGCCGGTGCCGAGAGCGCCGCCCGAGCCCGCGACCACCCCGTCGAGATCCTCGGGGCTGTTCACCTCGGGAATCAGCGTGGCATTGCCCTTGCGGGGGTCGCCGTCGTACAGCCCGTCGACATCCGACAGCAGGACCAGGGCATCGGCGCCGACCAGGTGCGCGACGAGCGCCGCGAGCCGGTCGTTGTCACCGAATCGCAGCTCCGCCGTGGCGACGGTGTCGTTCTCGTTGACGATCGCGACCGCGTGCAGCGCGCGCAGACGGTCGAGGGTGCGTTGCGCGTTGCGGTGCTGCGCGCGGCGGGCGATGTCGTCCGCGGTGAGCAGCACCTGCCCGACGGTGCGGCCGTACCGGGCGAACGACGTGCCCCAGGCGTGGGCCAGCGCCAGCTGGCCCNGCCCACGCTCGCGGCGGCCTGCTTCGTCGCCAGGTCCCGTGGCCGCTTCGTCAGCCCCAGCGGGGCCAGACCCGCACCCACGGCCCCGGACGACACGACGACCACGTCGGAACCGGCACGCATTCGTTCCTCGATCGCATCGGCCAGCGCGTCGAGTCGACCGACGTCGAGCCCGCCGACCAGGCTGGTCAGCGCGGACGATCCGATCTTCACGACAATGCTGCCCGCCGACGCGATCGTGCGCCGGGTGGCGCTCACTGGTCTTCGGGGTCGAGGCCTTCGAGACCGCGACGGACCCTGGATGCGTGCTTGCGTTCGGTCGCGCCGATGCGCTCGACCTGATCCAGACGCGGGTCGGTGCCGCGACCGGTGCGGGTGAGATCGACGCCGGCCGGTGTCTGGGGCTCCCAGTCGAAGCTCACGTTGCCGATCGTGACGGACGCGCCCGGCTCCGCACCCTGCTTGACGAGCTCGGTTTCCACACCGAGCCGCGCGAGGCGGTCGGCGAGGTAACCCACGGCCTCGTCGTTGTCGAACTGCGTCTGCCGCACCCAGCGCTCCGGCCGTGTGCCGCGGACGATGAACCCACCGGGAATCTCGGGGTCGGCGACGACGCTGAAGCTGTTCTCGTTCGAGATCACCGGGCGGATCACCTGACGCTTCGGCTCGGCCTTCGGGTGCGCCTCACGGTAGTCCGCAACCAGCTTCGCGAGCGCGAACGTCAACGGGCGCAACCCCTCTCGGCTGACGGCCGAGATCGTGAAGACCGGCCATCCGCGGGCCTCGAGGTCGGGGGTGACCATCTCGGCCAGCTCGGCCGCCTCCGGCACGTCCGCCTTGTTCAGAATCACGATGCGCGGCCGGTCCGCGAGGTCACCGAGCCCGGCGTCGCCGGACAGCGCGCCCTTGTACGCGGCGAGTTCCGCCTCGAGTGCGTCGATGTCGGAGATCGGGTCGCGGCCCGGGTCGAGCGTCGCGCAGTCGACGACGTGCGCCAGCACGGCGCACCGCTCGAGGTGGCGCAGGAAGTCCAGTCCGAGCCCGCGGCCGTCGCTCGCGCCGGGGATCAACCCGGGCACGTCGGCCACCGTGAACGTGGTGTCGCCGCTCGACACCACACCGAGGTTCGGCACGAGGGTCGTGAACGGGTAGTCGGCGATCTTCGGCTTCGCCGCCGACAGCACCGACACGAGCGAGGACTTGCCCGCCGACGGGAACCCGACCAGCCCGACATCGGCCACGGACTTCAGTTCGAGGACCAGTTCCCGCTCGACGCCGTCCTCACCGAGGAGCGCGAAACCCGGCGCCTTGCGCGCCTTCGAGGACAGGGCCGCGTTGCCGAGTCCGCCGCGGCCACCCTGGGCGGCTTCGAAGCGGGTGCCGACACCGATGAGGTCGGCGAGAATCCGGCCGTCCTCGTCGAGGACGACGGTGCCGTCGGGGACCCTCAGTATCAGGTCGTCGCCCTGGGCGCCGTCACGGTTGCTACCCATCCCCTGCTTGCCGTTGGTGGCCTTCGCGTGGGGGTGGAAATGGAAGTCGAGGAGGGTGTGGACGTTGCCGTCCACCTCGAGCACGACGTCACCGCCACGCCCGCCGTTGCCGCCGTCCGGGCCACCGAGCGGTTTGAACTTCTCCCGGTGTACGGAGGCGCAGCCATTGCCGCCTTTTCCGGCGCTGACGTGCAGCACGACGCGGTCAATGAATCGGGACATGACTGCCGGATCCTTCCTCAGTCAATTGTGTTGATCTCACTCGTGAAAAAAACAATAGGGGCGGACCGGGTATCACGACCCAGGTCCGCCCCTATTGGGAGCTTGAAACGTCCCTCACGGGACGATGCATACTCGCGGCAGGACTAGGCCTCTGCCGCCGCCGGAACGATGTTCACGGTCTTGCGTCCACGCTTGGTGCCGAACTCGACGGCACCGGCAGAGAGCGCGAAGAGCGTGTCGTCGCCGCCACGACCGACGTTGACGCCGGGGTGGAAGTGGGTTCCGCGCTGACGCACCAGGATCTCGCCGGCGCTGACGGACTGGCCGCCGAAACGCTTCACGCCGAGTCGCTGAGCATTTGAATCGCGACCGTTACGGGAGCTGGATGCACCCTTCTTATGTGCCATGTTCTTGACCCTCCTCGGGTGAAATCAGCTCTGAAGCTCTAGCTACTTGATGCCGGTGACCTTGAGGACCGTCAGCTTCTGCCTGTGGCCCTGACGCTTGTGGTAGCCGGTCTTGTTCTTGAACTTGTGGATCCGGATCTTCGGGCCCTTGGTGTGCTCGACGACCTCACCCGTGACCGAGATCTTGGCCAGCTTGTCGGCGTCGGTCGTCAGATCGGATCCGTCGACGACGAGAACGGGAGCAAGCGAGACAGCAGTGCCGGGCTCACCCTCGATCTTCTCGACCTTGACGAGGTCACCAACAGCGACCTTGTACTGCTTTCCGCCGGTCTTGACGATCGCGTACGTTGCCATCGGAGGGCTACCCCTTGCTTCTTCGAACTTGCTCGCGCCACAGTGTGCGCGACTGGTCTGGTGTGACGGCTAGCTCGGTCGAGATCGCGCAGCCTTCACAAGTGAGGGCACAGCTGACCTTCATCGCCGAGTAGCGACTGGTCAAGGTTACAGGAAGGCAACCGTTCCGTACAAACCGGCGCCGATTGCCTTCCCGCGCTCCCTCGTCAGTTGTCGGCGTCCACCGGCGGGCCGGCGGGACGTGCCGCCGCCCGGCGACGACGCGGCCTGCGCGGCGCTGCCTGCGAATCCGCGCCGTCGGGCGAGGACGCCGGCGGCGCGCTCACGGCCGACGCCGACATGGCCGGTTCCGGCTCCGGTGCGTGCTCCGCGCCGGTCTCCGATGTCGGGATCACGAACACCGTCCCGGCGCTCGGGGTTTCGGACACCGGCGCCGCCGCTGCCCTCGACACCCGGCGGCTCCTTCGCCGCGGCGGGGCCACCGGCTCCGGCTGGGGCTCGGGCTCGCGCTCCACGACGAGTTCCGGGGTCTCGGCGACCGGAGCCGCTTCGGCCGGCGCGGCTTCGACGGCCGACTCCTCGGCTACAGCCTCTTCGGCCACGGCTTCTTCGACCACAGCTTCCTCGGCGACGGTGTCCTCCGCCTCGGGTGCCACGACGGCTTCCGCAGCGACCGCTGCCGGGGCTTCGGCCACGGCTTCTTCGATGCCGGGCAGGTCAGCCGCCGGTGTCTCCGCTTCGGCGGCGACCGGCTGCTCGGGCTCGGGAACCGCCGCGGCGGGCTGCTCGGCGGATTCCGCGTCGTGCCCGCTGTGTGCGTGCGCGGCCTCCTCCTCGTGATGGTGGTGTGCCATCGCGAGAGCGACCGGGTGGGCCCGCTTGACGGTGGCGTCCACCGTCGGGGTCTCCTCGTGCACGGGAGGCTGCGACGTCTCCCCGCCGGACGACTTGTCGCGTCCCCGCTTCTTGCGGGAGCCACCGGAGTCGCCGCCGCGGGACGACCCGCGCGCACCGTTGTCCTCGGAGGTCTTCACCTCGATCGGCTCGGCGTGGACGATGATGCCCCGGCCGTGGCAGTGCTCACACGTCGTCGAGAACGCCTCGACCAGCCCGGTGCCCAGCTTCTTCCGCGTCATCTGGACCAGGCCCAGCGACGTGACCTCGGACACCTGGTGGCGGGTGCGATCCCGGCCCAGGGCCTCCGTCAGGCGTCGCAGCACGAGATCGCGGTTGGATTCGAGCACCATGTCGATGAAGTCGACGACGATCATGCCGCCGATGTCGCGCAGGCGCATCTGCCGGACGATCTCTTCGGCCGCCTCGAGGTTGTTCCGGGTGACGGTCTCCTCGAGGTTTCCGCCGGCACCGGTGAACTTGCCGGTGTTGACATCGACCACGGTCATGGCCTCGGTGCGGTCGATCACGAGCGTGCCACCGGACGGCAACCAGACCTTGCGGTCGAGTGCCTTCGCCAGCTGCTCGTCGATGCGGTGCGCCTCGAAGACGTCGACACCGTTGTCCGACGTGTGCTGCTCGAGCCTCGGCATGAGATCGGGGGCCACGGACTTGATGTACGACTCGACCGTCGACCAGGCCTTCTCGCCCTCGATCACGAGCTTGGAGAAGTCCTCGTTGAACAGGTCGCGGATGACCTTCACGAGAAGGTCGGGCTCCTCGTACAGGGCCTGCGGGTTGCCGGACTTACCGGATTCCGCCTTCGCGGCCTGAGCCTCGATCCCGGCCCACTGGTCCTGCAGACGCTTCACGTCGCGGGCGAGTTCCTCCTCGCTCACCCCCTCCGACGCTGTCCGGATGATGACTCCGGCGTCCGAGGGCACGATGTCGCGCAGGATGTCCTTGAGGCGCTTGCGCTCCGTGTCGGGCAGTTTGCGGCTGATACCGGTGGACGTGCCGCCGGGCACGTACACGAGGAAGCGGCCCGCGAGGCTGATCTGCGTCGTCAGCCGTGCACCCTTGTGACCGACCGGGTCCTTGCTGACCTGGACCAGCACCTGGTCGCCCGGCTTGAGCGCCTGCTCGATCTTGCGGGAGTTGCCACCGAGCCCGGCGGCCTCCCAGTTGACCTCACCCGCGTACAGCACGCCGTTGCGGCCGCGGCCGATGTCGATGAACGCGGCTTCCATGCTGGGCAGCACGTTCTGGACGCGTCCGAGGTACACGTTGCCGACCATCGAGGCCGACGCCGACGTGGTCACGAAGTGTTCGACGAGGACGCCGTCCTCGAGCACGGCGACCTGCGTCGTCGCGTGCGGTTGCCCGGTGGCGATGCGGTCGCGCACCACCATCACGCGGTCGACGGCCTCGCGGCGGGCCAGGAACTCCGATTCCGTGAGGATCGGCGGGCGCCTGCGGCCGGCATCGCGGCCGTCGCGGCGACGCTGACGCTTCGCCTCGAGCCGCGTCGACCCGGTGATGCCCTGGACCTCGTCCTTCGAGCGGCTCTTGTTGCGAGGTTCACGCTCGTGGACGACGGTGTTCGGCGGATCGTCCTCGGACGTGGCCTCGCCCGACCCCTCGCCACCGGACTTGCGACGGCGACGACGGCGACGGCGACGGCTCGACCCGTCGGAGTCACCCTCACCGGTCTCTTCGTCACCGGACTCCGCTTCGGCCTGCTCGGCCTCCGCGGGCTTCTCCTCGGAATCCTTCTTCGGCTTCTCTTCGGGCTCCCGAGTCGGTGTCTCGGCGACCTTCTCCTCGCGAACGGATTCCCGCGCGGATTCCTCGGCCTCGGCACCCTCGGTGTCGATGTCGGTGTCCTGCTCGTTCTGCTGTTCGCCCCGTCCGCGACCACGGCCGCGGCGGCCGCGGCGACGACGACGCGGCTGATCGCCGTCGACGTCGGACTCGTCCGACTCGGTGTCGGCGGTTCCGGTGTCCGTGGCCTTGGCGGGCTCGGGCACCTCCTCGCGCGTTTCGGCGACGGGCGGCTGCTCGGTGGTGGGTTCCGGGGTCCCGGCGTCCCGGCGGCTGCGCCGGCGGCGCGGCGGGGTCTCGACCGCTGCGAGGTCGGGCTGCAGGAAGAGCGGGACCTGCGAGACGGCGGACGGGGTCTCGCTGGCGGGCTCGGCGGCGGGCGCCTCGACCTGGTAGGACGCAGTGGTGAACAGGTCACGTCCGAGGTCGCGCTCGGCGACCGCGGCTTCCTCCGCGACGGGCTCCTGGGCGGGAGCTTCCTGGGCCGGTGCTTCCTCGGTGGGAACTTCGGGGGCCGGAGCCTGCTCGGCCGCCGCTTCCTCGACGTCCGAAGCCGCGACCGATTCCGGCGCGACCTCGACGGCGGGTTCGGCGGCCGGGGTCTCCGCGACCGGTTCGGCGGCCGGGGTCTCCGCGGCGGGTGGCTCGGTGGGAGCGTTCTGCGCAGCGGTGAAAGCTGCGTGCACCCGCTCGGCGACGTCGCGTTGCAGGCTGGACTGCGCGCTGCGCAGTTCGGTTCCGAGGGCCGCAGCCTCGGCGAGAACCTGCTTGCTCGTCACGCCCAGCAACTTCGCGAGGGCGTGAACGCGCATCTTCTCCGGAAGAGCGGGAACCGCGCTCCCGGCGGTGGCCGATTCGTTCGGCTCTGAATTTGTGGGCGGCGCTTGATCGGCCACGTAGTCTCCTCAGCCCCCGGGCGCGTCCACTCCCGTGTCTGGGGGTGTCACGCGGCCACGCGAGGGCGCAGTATGTGTACTCGCGCCCCAGATGTGAGCGCGAGATTGTCTGGTCTCGCTCCACACAGCGCGTGCAGTGTCCGTTTTCACTGCACACCCATGTAGTGCCTTGCGGATGGCCGTCGTCCGCGGCGCGAGCGCCTGATCATCCAGCGTGCCGAAACGCCCAGGTATTTCCTGTTGACGCAGGGGCAGCGATGAAGGGCATCGAGCCGTGGTGTCATCCGGTCGAAGCCACGTGGTGCACAAATTGCGGTCCGACCACCCTCAGTATCCCACACGTGTGCCGCAGTCCGTGCCAGCGGCGCACGTATCGGTCTGGAACATGTTCCGCACGCGATGGCGCCGCCGGCCCGGAGGGCAGGCCGTTGGGTCGAGGGGTGGGTGGAGAGGTAGATCAGTTGGCGGCGAGGTGCGGGAACCAGAGGGCGATCTCGCGCTCGGCGGACTCGACCGAGTCGGAGCCGTGCACCAGGTTCTCCTGGGCTTCGAGCCCGAAGTCACCGCGAATCGTGCCCGGAACGGCCTTCTCGACGGGGTCGGTGCCGCCGGCGAGCTGGCGGAACGCCGCGATCGCCCGGGGACCTTCGAGCACTGCAGCGACGAGCGGGCCGCCGGTGATGAATTCCAGCAGGCCCGGGTAGAACGGGCGGCCTTCGTGCTCGGCGTAGTGGGCGGCTGCGATGTCGCCGGGAGCGGTGCGCAGGTCGAGCGCGGAGATCGTCAGACCTTTCCGCTCGATACGACCGAGGATTTCTCCTACATATCCGCGGGCAACGGCATCGGGCTTGATCAGTACAAGGGTGCGCTCAGTCACGGCGCACAGCCTAAATGGTCAGCCCCGCTGCCCCGGCAGCAGGCCCCGCTCCATTCTCTGGCGGACGTTACGGCGGAAGTAGAGCAGGTATCCCCACAGGATGGCGAAGACCACTCCGACCGAACCGATCGACACGTGGACGAAGAACCCGAGTAGCAGCCCCACCTGCAACAACAGGTTGTACTTCATCGCCCAGGGGCGGCCCTGCAGGCCCGCCCCGAGGATCATGAGCACCGCGAGCCCCACGAGGTAGGTTCCGGACCACCAGGTGAGTCCGCCGCCGACCGTCGCGACGACCGGCAGGGCGAGAAGCACCACGATGGCTTCCAGGATCAGAGATCCCGCGACCACACCGCGGAATCCCTTCCACGGGTCCTTGGTCGGCGGTCCGAACTCCGGTTCCGAAGCATTCGAGTCCGGCTCGCTCACGCTGGGTCCTTTCCGAAGAGGGTGCGGGCCGCACCGGCGGTCACCACGGATCCGGTGACCACGACGCCCGCCCCCGATACTGCCTCACCGGGCTCGGCGACCTCCTCGGCCAACCCGATGGCCGTTTCCAGCGCATCCGCGAGTGTGGGTGCCACGACGACGCGTTCGTCGCCGAACTTGGCGACCGCGAGGTTGGCGAGATCGTCGACGTCCATGGCCCGTGCCGAACCGTTGTTCGTGACGACGAGCTCGTCGAACACCGGTTCCAGCGCCGACAGGATGCCGTCGACGTCCTTGTCCCCCATCACGCTGACGACGCCGACCAGCTTGCGGAAGTCGAACTCGGCGGTCAGGGCGGCGGCGAGTGCACGCGCCCCGTCCGGGTTGTGGGCGGCGTCGAGGAAGACGGTCGGGGCGCTGCGCACACGTTCGAGCCGGCCCGGATTGACGACCGAGGCGAACGCCTCCCGGATGGCCTCCTGGTCGAGCTGCCGTTCCGGGCCCGCACCGAAGAACGCCTCCACCGCGGCGAGCGCGAGCGACGCGTTACGCGCCTGGTGCTCCCCGTGCAGGGGCAGGAAGATGTCGGTGTAGACCCCGCCGAGGCCCTGCAGCTCGAGCTGCTGGCCGCCGACGGCAATCTGCCGGGCGAGCACCGTGAATTCGGAGCCCTCCCGCGCGACCGCGGCATCCACCTCGACGGCCCGGCGGAGCAGCACCTCCATCACTTCCGGCGTCTGCTCGGCCAGGATCGCGACGGCGTCGCGGGGCACCAGCGCGTCCTCGCGGCCCTTCTTGATGATGCCGGCCTTCTCCTCGGCGATCCCGGCCAGGTCGTCGCCGAGATACTCGGCGTGATCGAGGCTGATCGGGGTGATCACCGCGATCTCGCCGTCGATGACATTGGTTGCGTCCCAACGCCCGCCGAGACCCACCTCGACGACGGCCACGTCGACGGGCGCCTCCGCGAACGCGGCGTACGCCATCGCGGTGAGCACTTCGAACTTGCTCATCGCGGGGCCGCCGGCCGCCTGCGACTGCTGGTCGATCATCTGCACGTACGGCTCGATCTCCCGGTACGTGTCGACGTACCGGCGGGGCGACACCGGGCGCCCGTCGATGCTGATGCGCTCGGTGGCGAGTTGCAGGTGCGGGCTGGTGGTGCGGCCGGTGCGCCGGTGCAGCGCCGTGAGCAGCGCGTCGATCATCCGCGTCACCGACGTCTTGCCGTTGGTGCCGGTGACGTGGATGGCGGGATAGCCGTGCTGCGGCGAACCGAGTACGTCCATCAGGGCCGCGATCCGGGTGAGGGACGGCTCGATCTTCGTCTCGGGCCACCGCTTGTCGAGTTCCGCCTCGACCAGTGTCAGCTCCGCGAGGTCGACAGGACTGACTTCCTCCGGCGTGAAGTCGGGCGAGGTCACGCGCCTTCCAGCTCCTTCAATCGCTTGGTGATGCGTTCGATTTCTTCCGTCGCGATCTGCTGACGCGTACGGATCTTGTCCTTGACGGCGTCGGGGGCCTTGGCCAGGAACGCCTCGTTGGACAGCTTGGCCGTGGTACCGGCGAGTTCCTTCTGCGCGGCCGCGAGGTCCTTCTCCAGCCGGGCCTTCTCGGCGCCGAGGTCGACGTTGCCGGACGTGTCGAGGTCGACGGTGACGGTCGCCTTGCTCAGGCGCACCTCCACCGACGCGGACACCGCGAACCCGTCCTCCGGGTCCGTCAGGCGCGCCAGCGACGTGACCGCGGCGAGCTGTGTGTCCAGATCGGCCTCGGCGATGCCGCTGATCCGTGCGGGAACCCGCTGCGAGGGCTTGAGACCCTGATCGCTGCGGAACCGGCGCACCTCGGTCACCAGTCGCTGCATGTCGTCGACACGCTGCGCCGCAACCGCATCCGCGGCCGCCTCGCTCGACTGCGGCCACTGCGCCACGACGACGGATTCACGCTCGGTGAGCGCCGTCCACAGCGTCTCGGTGACGAACGGGATCACCGGGTGGAGCAGGCGCAACAGGGCGTCGAGGACGTTGCCGAGCACGGCCCTCGTGTTCGCCGCGACCGTGTCGCTCTCGGCGAACTGCACCTTGGCCAGCTCGAGGTACCAGTCGCAGACCTCGTCCCACGCGAAGTGGAACAGCGCCTCGCACGCCTTGCTGAACTCGTACCGGTCGAATGCGGCGTCGACCTCCCCGCGCACCTGCTCGAGACGGTCGAGGATCCACCGGTCGGCGTCGGTCAGCTGGTCGCGTCCGGGCAGCGGTGCCGGCGCGGCCCCGTTCATGAGGGCGAACTTGGTCGCGTTGAACAGCTTGGTCGCGAAGTTCCGCGACGACTGCGCGTGGTCCTCGCCGACGGACAGGTCGCTGCCGGGGTTGGCGCCGCGGGCCAGCGTGAAGCGGAGCGCATCGGCGCCGAAGCGGTCGACCCAGTCGAGCGGGTCGATGCCGTTGCCCCGCGACTTCGACATCTTCTTGCCGAACTGGTCGCGGACGAGGCCGTGCAGGAACACGTCCTCGAACGGCATCTGCGGTCCGGACTTGCCTTCGCTGAACACCCCGTCGCTTCGCTCGCCCCGCCCCGTGATGGCGTCGTCCTCCGACACATACGTGCCGAACATCATCATCCGCGCCACCCAGAAGAACAGGATGTCGTAACCGGTGACGAGAACACTTGTGGGATAGAACTTCTCGAGCTCGGGCGTCTTCTCGGGCCAGCCCATGGTCGAGAACGGCCACAACCCGGAGGAGAACCAGGTGTCGAGGACGTCGGGATCCTGCACCCATCCCTCGGGTGCGGTCTCGTCCGGTCCGAAGCACGCGACCTCGCCGTCGGGGCCGTACCAGATCGGGATCCGGTGACCCCACCACAGCTGACGCGAGATGCACCAGTCGTGCATGTCGTCGACCCAGGCGAACCACCGCGGTTCCTGACTGGCCGGGTGGATGACCGTGTCACCGTTGCGCACCGCGTCACCGGCGGCCTTCGCGAGGGACTCGACCTTCACCCACCACTGCAGCGACAGGCGCGGCTCGATGGACTCACCGGTGCGCTCGGAATGCCCGACGCTGTGAAGGTAGGGCCGCTTCTCCGCGACCACGCGACCCTGCTCGGCGAGCGCCTCGCGCACCTTGACGCGCGCCTCGAAGCGGTCGAGACCGTCGAATTGCGTTCCCGTGTCGGCGATCTTGCCGGTCTTGTCCATGATGGTCGGCATCGGCAGGTTGTGCCGCAGGCCCATCTCGAAGTCGTTGGGGTCGTGTGCGGGCGTGATCTTGACGGCGCCGGTGCCGAACTCGGGATCGACGTACTCGTCCGCGATGATCGGGATGTCGCGCCCCGTGAAGGGATGCTCGAGCGTCGTCCCGATCAGGTGCTTGTAGCGCTCGTCGTCGGGGTGGACGGCCACGGCGGTATCACCGAGCATCGTCTCGACACGGGTGGTCGCGACCACGACGTGCGGCTCGTCGTCGTTCAGCGAGCCGTACCGCAGCGAGACCAGCTCACCCTCGACGTCCTCGAACTTCACCTCGATGTCGGAGATCGCCGTCTGCAGCACGGGCGACCAGTTGACGAGACGCTCGGCCCGGTAGATCAGCCCGTCGTCGTACATGCGCTTGAAGATCGTCTGGACGGCGCGGGACAGCCCGTCGTCCATGGTGAACCGGTCGCGGCTCCAGTCGACGCTGTCACCGATCCGGCGCATCTGGCCGCCGATGGTGCCACCGGACTCGCGCTTCCAGTCCCACACCTTGTCGATGAACAGCTCGCGGCCGAAGTCTTCCTTCGTCTTGCCGTCGACGGCGAGCTGCTTCTCGACCACGGTCTGCGTCGCGATGCCCGCGTGGTCCATGCCGGGCAGCCACAGCACCTCATAGCCCTGCATCCGCTTGCGGCGGCTCAGCGCGTCCATCAACGTGTGGTCGAGCGCGTGACCCATGTGCAGGCTGCCGGTCACGTTCGGCGGCGGCAGGACGATGGAGTAGCCCGGCTTGTCGCTGTGCGGGTCCGCGCGGAAGTAACCGGCGTCTACCCAGCCCTGATACAGATCGTCCTCGACGGAACTGGGGTCCCAGCTCTTCGGAAGGGCATCGGCACGGTTCTGGGGATTTTCTGGAGCTGCACTGGTCACCCATCGAGTCTAATGAACGCGCGGACGACCGACGACGGGGCTACCGTCCGCCTCGCTACTGGTCGCTGAACAGGGCGCGGTGCACCTCGGTGGCGGTGCGATGCTCCGGGTCGACGGGGCGCAGCGCCTCGCCGGCATCCTCGCCGCCTGCCTGGGATCCTGCGGTGCTGTGCAGCTCGGAGAAGAGCTGCACGTGGTGGTCGTTCAAGGAATTCCTCCGGTTCGTCTGCCGCATCCAGTGCGGCAACCACTCGAGAATGTCGAGTATGCATCGAAAACGCCGCCGATCGGCGGCGACACGGCGACGGGCGCGCCGGTGAGGTTCACACACACGCCGGCAGTAGGCTCAGCCGGCCCGCTGTGCCACCACACAGGCGAGGTAGAGCGTCATACCCAGACCCGGTTCGTCCAGCGGGCGACCGAGGAGCCGGGCGATCTTGTCGAGTCGGTTGGCGAGGGTATTGCGGTGGACGTGCAGCCGCTGCGCCGCCCGGCTGGAGTTGAACCCGCACTCCCCCCACGCGATCAGCGTCTCCTGCAGGTGCGGCCAGTCGTTGTCGGCGGCCAACGCGCCGAGCACGGCCCGTGACAGTCTGTCACGGGTTTCCGCGGGTATCACCGAGACGGCCTGATGGAGGCGGAACCGGTCGATGTCGTAGACCTGTCCGCGCGGGTCGAGAACCGCGCCGAGCCGGAGCGCGTCGTACGCGTCCTGGGACGAGAGATTGAGCTGTTCGACCCCGTGCGCGATGGAGCCGATCCCCACGCGGGTGTCCCATCCCCGTTCACGAACCAGGGACACATACTTCCGGCACCGGTCCGTCAGAGCCGCATCCGCCGCGGGCGTCCGTGCGGTCACCACGGTGGTGACCGCGACGACCTGCCTGGCGAGCGGCGCGACCAGATCGGTCGCGGAGTCGAAGGCGTCCTGCACGGCGCGCAGGACCTTGTGCGACACGGGCTGCCCCTGGACCGCGACGTCGTCGGAGTGACTGTCGTAGCTGATCAGCAGCATGACCCGGGGAAGGCGCAGGTCGTATCCCAGACCCGTTGCCCGCCGGACGATCTGGGTCTCGGTGAACGTGGAGCGATGCCAATCACAGATGTCGCGGAGCAGTTCTTCCGCTGCCCGCTCGTAGGTCAGCCGCGTACCGATCCGCGAGGCCTCCTGCATCAGGATTTCGGTCTGCCGCTTGACCACGAGCCCGAATTGCTCGACCTGCTCGGGCGAACCGGACAGCCCGATCGTGCCCACCACGTCACCGTCGATGACGAGCGGAATGGTGACGCCGGGCAGACTGCCGACGAGGTCGCGGACGTCCGCTGCCGAATGCGCGATCATGCGCCGCGCACGGATCACCTCGATCGATGCCTCGTGGAATTGGCCGATACGACGTTCGTCCCCGCTGCCGACCACCGTGCCTGCCGCGTCCGTGATGAGCACGTTGAACCCGATGACGTCGGTGATCTCGTTCGCGATCTGTTGCGCCAGAGCCTCACTCAGCATCGACAGTCCTTCCGAACCCTGCGAGGGGTTGTGCATATCGCACAATCAAGTATCGCTTCCAGTGTATATCAAGGTCAACTTGCCTAGTGACCGCGGTCACATGCCGTTCCTACGATGGGTTCATCCCAACTAGGAGTTCACATGGCAATCCTCGACTGGATACTTCTCGGTGCCTACTTCCTGCTACTCGTCCTGATCGGCGTCCAGACCATGCGACGCGTCAAGTCGCCGGACGATTTCGCCGTGGCAGGCAACCGAATCATCTGGCCGGTCTTCTTCGGCAGCCTGGCCGCAGCGTTCCTCGGCGGCGGAGCATCGCTCGGTGTCGCCGGCGCCGCGATGCGTGACGGCTACGTGTACATGTTCGCCTTCTGCGCATTCGGCGTTCAGACGGTGCTCGTCGGCTACTTCGTCGCGCCCAGACTCAAGAATTACATCGGCGCCCACACCCTCGGCGACATCATGGAGGTCCACTACGGCCGGCCGGCGCGATTGGTGACCGGCATACTGTCCGTCGTCTTGTGTGCCGGCATCCTGGGCGCCCAGGCCCTGGCCATCGGTACCGTCGTCAACGCCACCCTCGACGTGCCCACCGTGCCCGCGGTGATCATCGGCATGGGAGTGGTCGTTCTCTATTCCTCGTTCGGTGGGGCGTGGGCGGTGATCCAGACGGACCTGTTGCAGTTCGTCTTCCTGGGAGTGCTCCTGCCGGTGGCGCTCCTCATCGGGCTCGACGCCGTCGGCGGACCGTCGGCTCTCCTGGACAGCGTTCCCGCCGAGCATCTTTCGTTCATGGGTGACTACTCCCCCGCACAGTTCCTCACGCTGTTCGCGGCACTACTGCTCGGCGAGACGCTGGTCCCGCCGTACGCGCAGCGGACGTTCTCCACCCCCGACTCGCGGCACGCCCGTAAGGGTTACGCACTGGCCGGGTTCTTCTCGTTCTTCTTCTTCTTCACCTCGGCGTCTCTCGGGTTGATCGCACTCGTCCTGTACCCGGACATCGAAAGCGATCAGGCGCTACCGACCGTGGTGATGAATCTGATGCCGGTCGGCGTTCTCGGGTTGGTGGTGGCGGCGCTGATGGCGGTCGTGATGTCGACGGCGAGTTCCTACCTCAATTCCACCGCCGTCGTCCTGACCAAGGACATCTACCAGCCCCTCAGCCCCACCGAGCTGCCGCCCTCGAGGCGGCTCACCATCGAGAGGGCCACCAGTGTCGTCGTCGGTGCCGGGGCGACCATCTTCGCCCTCAGCGTTCCGTCCATCGTCGACGCCCTTCTCTACAGCTACACACTGTGGGCTCCGACGGTCATCGTTCCGTTGTTCGGCGCGGTGCTGTTCGGCGTGCGGTCCGCGCCGGCGGCACTGTCGGCGATCACGGCGGGCGCGATCGTCACCGCGGTGTGGCAGTGGGGCCTCGACGCTCCGTTCGGACTGGATGGGCTGGTGCCCGGCGTCGTCGCCAACCTCCTCGTCTTCGTCACGGTCGCGACGGCCACCTCGTCCCGCTATCCGCGCCGGCAACAGCCTGCCGTCCGCGTCACCGAAGGAGAATTCGCATGATTCCCGTCCTCCTCTATTACGGGGTACCCACCGCCGTCGTCACCGTCACCCTGTGGGTCGGATTCCTCGGCTGGCGCTTCTACGTCAAGGAAGTGCTCCGCGGTGACAGCGGTGGCGCCACAGCGGGCGAGCGCGACCATGGATGACATCGTGGACGTCCCCGGGGTGACCACCGGCACCAGCCCGTACCCGTCGGCGCGCAGGGTCGGCGACCTCGTGTTCGTCTCCGGCCAGGTCTCGTTCGACGACACCGGCAACGTCGTCGGTACCGATGTGGTGGAGCAGACACGTCACTCCCTCACACGACTCGACAGGGTCCTCGCCGCGGCCGGCGCCACCCTGCACGACATCGCCTCGGCCACGGTGTATCTCGCGAACCCCGAGGACGCCCCGCGTTTCAACAAGGAATGGATGCGCTGGTTCGCCGCAGACCACCGCCCGGCCAGGGCAACGGTGGTCGCAGCCCTGCTGGACCCGCAGCTACTCGTGGAGATACAGGCCGTCGCCGTCACGGGCCGGGGCTCGACCGAAGGAAAGGAAGCGGAATGAAGGTGGCAGTTCTCGGAGCAGGGGTCGTCGGTGTGGCGACCGCCCACGCTCTGGTCGAGCGTGGACACGAGGTGCATGTATACGACCGGCGCAGCGAGGTCGCGTCCGACACCAGCGCGAGCACCGCCGGATTGATCGCCCCCGGTCACTCCTACGCGTGGGCGTCGCCGTCGGCTCCCACCATGCTGGTCCGATCGTTGCTCGGCGCGTCGACCTCGATCCGTGTCCGCCCCCGGGCGGACGCCGAACTCGCCCGGTGGGGTGTGCGATTCCTCCGCGAGTGCACGGCCTCCCGGGCGCGGTCGAACACTCTCGCGAAGCTCCGACTGGCCCGGTACAGCCAGCAGCTGATGGACGAACTCACCGCCCGCGAGAACCTGGAGTACTGCCAGACACGCAACGGCGTGCTGTACCTGTACCGGGAGGAAGCGGAACTCGAGCACGCGCAGGTGAACTCGCAGCTGCTCCGCGACCACGGACAGCAGCAGGACGTGCTGGGACCGGAGGAGATCGCGGCCGCGGAGCCCGCCCTCCGGCACGGGACGGCCACGTTCGCGGGGGCGATCCACGACCGCACCGACGGCACCGGCGACCCGCACCGGTTCTCGGTGGGGCTCGCCGAGGAATGCGGACGGCTAGGGGTCCGGTTCCACCTGGGCACGTCCGTCATGCGCCTCGAGACCGACGGCGCGGCCATCACCTCGGCCGTCACCGACCGGGGCGACATTCGCGCGGATGCCTTCGTCCTCGCCGCGGGGGCCGCAAGTGCTCTCGTCGCGAGGAGTGTCGGTCTGCGGCTACCCGTCTACCCGGCCAAGGGA
The DNA here is from genome assembly GCF_048381435.1 of Rhodococcus mengyinensis. Lineage (NCBI taxonomy): Bacteria > Bacillati > Actinomycetota > Actinomycetes > Mycobacteriales > Nocardiaceae > Rhodococcus > Rhodococcus mengyinensis. The sequence continues at coordinate 131,385 of NZ_JBLWIT010000156.1, forward strand.
TACACGCTGACCGCGACCGTCAAGGACCCCGAACGCGCACCGGTGGTGGGCGGCATCGACGAGAAGACACTCGTCGCCTGGTCGCGGTTCGGTGACGAGCTGAGAATGTCGGCCACCGCGGAATTCGTCGGGTACGACCGCAGTCACTCGCCCGCCGACTACGCGGGCATCGTGGACGCGGGGAACGAACTGTTCCCCGGCGCCGTGGACTGGGACACGGCCAGATACCGGACGGGCCTTCGCCCGATGACGCCCGACGGCCCGCCGATGATCGGGCTGGGACGGCACGACAATCTGTACTTCAACACCGGTCACGGTCACGTCGGCTGGACCATGGCGGTCGGCTCGGCCCGCATCCTCGCGGATCTCGTGGACGAACGGCGACCGGACATCGACCCGAGTCCGTACTCCCCGATTTCGTCGCGCCGGCATCCGAGCGGACGAGGCGCGTAACGAAATGCACTGACCCGACGACTATCCGAGCGTGCCTCCCGAAACGGCGGCGCACCGACCTCGCTGACCGCAACCCCCGACTGCGGTCAGCGAGGTCGACACATCAGCGCGACAGATGCTTCGCGCTAGCCGCTTTCGGCGTCACGCTTGGCGAACGCCAGTTGCATTTCCCAGCCCTCGATATTGCCTTCGTAGGCGGCCGCGCGGCGCTCGGCATTCGGGTACAAGGCGGCGAATCCGGTCTCGACGACGCGGAGGAGCGTGCCGCCGTCCCGCTCCGACAGGAAGAACTCGACCAGGGTGGACGTGCCCTCCACGAGCGGCTGCGCGGGATCGTCTCCCCCACGGAACGAGACGTAGTGCGGTGCGTCGGACGTGACGGGAAGTATCGGGAAGCGCCCGTACGGGGGAAAGTCCACGACGAAGACGTCGCCTTCACGTGTGGTGGTCGTCTTGCCGGGTTCGCCGTCGCCGATGAACCAGCCGGGTTCACTCACCAGCCGGAACACCCGCTCGATGGGGGCGTCGATCTGAATCTCGCGCTCGATCCTGTCCTGGGATGCGTCCGGAACGCTCATGATCATCCTCACCTCTCGACAATGTGCTACCTCACGGTTGCACATCGGCGGACATTTGCGCAACCGTCAGGTTGCACTAGCGGGGGTGGGGGCAGGAAAGACGCGTCCGGGCGCCCGCCGGTCGCCGGAAGGCGATGGGGCGGGCACCCGGGGAACGTGTCAGCTGAAGTGCGCCAGCAGGGCGTCGCGCTGACGGTCGCCGAGGCCACGGAGGCGGCGCGTCGGAGCGATCTCCAGGTTGGCCATGATCTCCTGGGCCTTCACCTTGCCGATCTTCGGCAGGGCTTCCAGAATGGCGCTGACCTTGGTCTTTCCGATGATGTCGTCGACATCGGCCTTGGAAAGGACCTGCTTGAGGGTGATGTCACCGGACTTGAGCTTGTCCTTGAGCTCTGCGCGTGCCTTACGAGCGGCGGCGGCCTTCTCGAGAGCTGCTGCCCGCTGTTCGTCAGTGAGCTGGGGAAGTGCCACGATGTCTCCTTCATTCGGGGTACGTATCGAACACCGTAGCGAGAGAACCGCTACTTCACCGCATCCATCGGACGTGTCGCGGATCCTGTCCGATTCGACACGCCCCGCTCACGGGTCCGACGGCGCGGAAAATACCAGGACGCGGGCCGTGCGCTGTGTCATGCTCGACGTGTTCCGATCGGTTCAGTTCACACGTCGAGTTCAGGAAGGACGTAGCGATGCGCGCACTGCCCACAGCCCACGCAGCCCGGTTGCAGCCGTCACGCACGGGCATCGCCTCCTCCTTCCCCGTCGGCAGGCAAGGCGAACGCGGGATCATGCCCGCCCCGAAGACCCACCGCACCGCCAGCCACGCCTGACTCGACTTCCGTCGGCCGGCGTGCCCCCACCGCCGCGAACCGACAGAACCGAGATCTCCCGTGAGGCACTTCTCCCGCAACCCACCCGGCAGCACCCTCGACGCCCGCAACTGGTCGCGTGCGGATGTGCTGGTCCTCAATGTGACGTACGAGGCCCTCTGCGAGATTCCCGCCGAGCGCGCCGTCGTGCTGATCAGTGTCGGTGCGGCCGAGACGGTCGCGGATCGGGAGCCGCCGTTCCCGATCCGCTCGCAGCACGTCGAGATCAGCCTGCCGCAGACCATCCGCCTGCTGCGTTACGTCTACGTCGCGCGCTCCGTGCTGGTGACCGACAGCAGCCGCGCGACGTTCGCGGGCGTGTTCCGCCGCGACCGCAATCGTTGCGGCTACTGCGCCGAGCCGGTCGCGACGACCATCGATCACGTGCTGCCGAGGAGCCGCGGTGGCCCGAACACCTGGGCCAACCTCGTGGCCTGCTGCGTCCCCTGCAACCAGAGGAAGGCCAACCGCACACCGGAGGAGGCAGGAATGCCGCTCCTCTGGGAGCCGAAGGCGCCCCGGCACATCGAAAAGGCGCAGCGGCAGATCTGGAGGGATCTCGCGGCGGTCTGACCGCGAGACCCCCACACCCGCCTTCACCCGACCGACCTTCTCCCGGGAAGGGGAGATTTCCCGATGACCGACGTCCTGGACACGACCCTGTCCACCCTGCTGCCTGCCTCCGACGACCCCGCGGGCTGGGTCGACGCCGCGTGTCGCGCCGACCCCGAGCCGGACCGGTGGTTTCCGTTCCCGACCGAGGATTTCGCGTACGCGCGCGACGTGTGCCATCACTGCGCACTGCGGACGCGCTGCGAGCTGTTCGCCAGGGCCACCGGTCAGTCCGGCGTGTGGGGTGGCAAGGAATTCGATCGGGGTCGCGAGAAGCGGGCGTGACTTCGCCTCGGCGCGGCCCCGGTCCGCCGGCTACCGGCCCAGGATCTCGGGCAGCGCGACGTCCTCGCCCCGCACGTGCTCGGAGAGGAACGAGAGCACGACCTGGTACCAGACCTTCGCGTTCTGCGGGGTGAGGATCCAGTGGTTCTCGTCCGGGAAGTAGAGGAAGCGGTGTTCGGTGCGACCCTCGTCGTCCGCGGGCAACCCCGACTCGGACAGCAGCTCGAACCACAGCCGCAGCCCGTCACCGATCGGAACGCGAAAGTCCTTGTCGCCGTGGATGACCAGCATGGGGGTCACGATGTCCGCGACGTACAGGTGCGGCGAGTTCTCCACCGCCATCTCGGGCGTCATCTCCCGCTGCCAGTACCAGGCGGCATCGGTGGTGGGGCCGAACTGGTCCAGCGCCCACAGGCTGGCGTGGGTGACGATTGCCTTGAACCGTTCGGTGTGTCCGGCGATCCAGTTGGCCATGTAACCGCCGAACGATCCGCCCATCGCCGCGGTGCGCTTCTCGTCGATCTCCGGCAGTGCCACCGCGGCGTCGGTGATCGCCATGAGATCGGTGAACGGGGTCTTGCCCCACTTACCCCAGCCCCGCTCGACGAACTCCTGCCCGTAGCCGGTGGACAACGCCGGATCGGGCAGCAGCACGGCGTATCCCCGCGCCACGAGCAGCCACGGGTTCCATCGCCACGACCAGGTGTTCCACGACCCCAAGGGGCCGCCGTGCACCCACAGCGCGAGGGGAACCGGCGCGTGGGCAGAAGCGCCGGTCGGCACCGCGAGCCACGCGCGCACCGCGGCGCCGTCGGCGGCGACCGTCTCGACCTCCGTCAGCGTCCCCGGCAACTCGGGGAGGTCGGCGGGCGCCTTCAGCAGTGAGACGGCGCCGGAGGTGATGTCGATGCGCACCGGGTGCGGCGGCGCCGCGTACGACGCCCGCAGCGCGAACACCGTCGACCCGTCGGGGGCGACCTGCAGGTCGGTGTACGCGCAGTCGTCGGTCGTCACCCGAGTGGGGTCCGCGCCGTCACGGAGCAGGAAGATCGGCGCGCGCCCGCGGTCGTCGGCGGTGACGAGGAGCCCCGACCCGTCGGACAGCCAGACCACGGACGTGGCCCACCGGTCCCACCCCGGCGCCACCTCGGTGACGGTGCCACTGTCGAAGCTGTAGCGGTGCAGCGTGAATCGCGGCGCGGAGTCGGGTGTCGCATGCGATTCCCGCGTGAACACGACGTGCCGTCCGTCCGGGGAGATCACCGGGTCCGACAGATCGGCGTCGGCGTCGTCGACGAGGATCGTGCGCGCCCCCGTCTCGGTGTCGATGCGCACGAGGATGTTCCGGATCGACGCCAGCGGACCGGGAACCGTCCACGACGTCACGACGAAGGCGCCGTCGTCGCTCAGCGCGTAGTTCGCCTCCCGCAGCGCCGGACCCGGCATCGGGGTGAGGTCGGTCAGCTCCGGCTCCTGCCCGTTCTCCGCGAGCGCGTCCAGTGAGGCGGACAGGAGGTGGGGCACCTCGGGACCGAGATCGTGGTCCCAATAGCGGATCGGGTAGCCCGTGTGCAGGATCGCCGAGACCTTCTTCTCCTTGCGCTCGGTGCGCACCCGCTCGTCGTCGGCGGACTCCCCGGATCTCCCGAGAACCCCGGTGGTGACGACGACCCGCGGCGCGCACCGTGCGGCGCGGACCCCGGTGATGCCGCCGCCGCGGCGCGCGACGACCACCGCCTCGCCGCCCCGCGCGGGCAGTCGCCACAGGTCGTCGGGAAGGTCGTCCTCGTCCTGCGTCGGACGGGAGGACGTGAAGAGGAGATCGCCGTCGCTGGTGAACGTCGGGTTGGACTCCCCGCTGCGGCCACGGGTGAGCCGGCGGGCCGCGAACCCGCCGGTGGGATCGATCTCCCACAGCGCGGTGACGTACTTCGTCGCCTTCTCGTCGAGCGTCGACTGCGCGACGACCAGCCTTCGCCCGTCCGCGGACAGCGCGAGGCCGCCGACGCGGCCGAGCGCGAGGTAGTCGTCGAGGTCGTCGAAAGGAGTTCCGGCGTGGAGTTCAGGAATCGCGGTCACGAGTCGTTGGTATCACGAACCGGGCTCACACCGTCGGACATCCGCGTCTCAGACGAGCAGGGGCGCGACCCGCGGCGGGATCTCGTTCAACGCGTACGGCAGGCTCAATACGGTGCTCCACGCCATCGCCTCGGCAGCGGCGTCCTCGAGCGTGATCGTGCGGCCGGCCTTCACCACGTCGAGTTCCTGATAGATCGGTGTCTTGTCGAGTTCCGCGCGCAGCTTGTCGCCGTAACCGCCGCCTGCGTACCAGACGAGGAGATCGACGTTCGCGAGCGACAGCTGCTCCGTGCTGATCTCGGCGAAGTTGCCGGTGATCTGCTCCGTCACAGCGGGATTGACGAAGCCGAGTTCGGTGAAGAAGCGGACCTTCGGGTCCTCCGGACCGTACACACCGAATTGCCCGGGACCCTTGAGCGCGCCGACGAGGACGGTCTTTCCCGCGAACGCCGGGTTGGCGGCCCGGACGTCGTCGAACTGCGTCTCGACGGAGGACACGAGCTCGGCAGCCTTGTCCTTCTTGCCGAGCGTCTCGCCGAGAATCCTCGTCTGGTCCTGCCACGGGACGCCGAAGTCGGCGAACTCCTTGGGCTGCGCGACCGTCGGCGCGATGGCGCTCAGCTTGTCGTACTGGGCCTGGGTGAGGCCGGAGTAGGTACCGACCACCAGATCCGGGGCGACCGTCGCGACCTTCTCGAAATCGATGTTGGTCGACGCCGTGCCCACGATCTCGGGCTGCGCGTCGCCGAGGAGGTCCTGCGCCCACGGCCACACGCCGTAGGGGTAGTCGCCGTACCAGTCGAACGTGCCTGCCAGCGTGCCGCCGAGCGCGAGGATCGTGTCCTGGTCGTTGTAGCCCACGCTGACGATGCGCTGCGGGTCGGTCGGCACCTGGGTCTCGCCGTACTTGTGGGCGATGACGGGGCCGGACGGCTCACTGCCGGAGCCGTCGCCGTCCGAGCTGCTGCAGGCCGCGGCGAACGCGAGCAGCGCTCCCCCGGTGCCCACGAGGAATCCGCGTCGGCTCAGGCCGATCCTCTGTTGACCCACGTTCATGCGGCGACCCTCTCGTCTACCAGGTACTACGAACCACTTAGGTAAGGCTTGCCGAGCTTAGCCTAAGGGGTCGCGCGGACGGGTTCGCGCCACATCGCCCACAGCGTCGGCCCGCCGTCCGGGATCCGTATCTCGCCGGTGACGTCGAAGCCGAACCGCTGGTAGTAGGAAATGTTGTCTTCCTTGCTCGACTCCAGATATGCCGGGAGCCCCTCGGCATCACATCGGTCCAGCCGCGACCGCAACAGCGCCTTCCCGTAACCGCCGCCCCGTCCCGCGTTCGACGTCCCGATCGTCGCCAGATACCAGTGCACGGGATCGACCGGGTGTGCGTCCTCGACGGTTCCGCTCACCGCGGCCCCGACGCCCAGCCGCGAGCCGAACGCGCGGACCAGCCCCGGCAGGCTGAGGAGCGACGACAACGTCGACTGCTTCCAGCCGCCGGGCGGATCCCACATCGCGGCCCCGCGGACCACGCCGTCGCCGTCCTCGGCCAGTTCGGCTCCGCCCCCGGCCAGATGGTGATGGCGGATCTCCACCGCGAACAGTCGCGGCAGGCCGCGCCGCCTGCGCTCGGGATCCGGCCACATCCACACCATCACGGGGTCGTCGAAGAACGCGTCGGCCAGGACGCGCGCCAGTTCGGGGATGTCGGATCCGGTCGCCGCTCGCACGCTCACACCCATGTCCAGAGGGTACGGGCACACCAGGCGGGCGCGCCGGAACGACTGGCCGTCGCGCCCGGTTCGGGGCCACTATGGACCCATGACCCGCCCCTCGTCCGCACGCAGTCCGCTCGAATCCGGCGGCAGGTGATGGGCCGCGTCACCGCGCGCCGCCCGGTCGTCCGCATCACCGAGCACGGAACGACACGCAGACCCGATTCGCTGGCCGTCGAGGAACCCCTCGAGATCCGGGTCGGCGGCCGTTCGCTGTCGGTGACGATGCGCACGCCGGGCGACGACATCGATCTGGTGCACGGGTTCCTGCTGACCGAGGGCATCGTCGAGAGCCGCGACGACGTGTCCGTCGCCCGCTACTGCGACGGCGTCGACGAGAGCGGAGCCAACACGTACAACGTGCTCGACGTGGTTCTGGCCGAGGGCGTCCCGGCGCCGGGTGGACCGGAACGCCGGTTCGTGACCTCGTCGGCCTGCGGAGTGTGCGGCAAGGCGTCGCTCGACCAGGTCCGGACACGGTCACGATTCCCCTTGTCCGGCAACGACTTGTCGGTGACGGCGGCCACGTTGTCGTCGATGCCGACCACCCTGCGGTCGGGTCAGCGCATCTTCGATTCGACGGGCGGACTGCATGCCGCGGGCCTGTTCACCCCCGACGGCGCACTCGTCGCGCTGCGGGAGGACGTCGGCAGGCACAACGCCGTCGACAAGGTGCTGGGGTGGGCGCTGACACAGGATCGGGTGCCGCTGTCGGGCAGCGTTCTCCTCGTCAGCGGGCGCGCATCCTTCGAACTGGTGCAGAAGTCCGTGATGGCGGGGGTACCGATGCTCGGCGCGGTGTCGGCGCCGTCCTCGCTGGCCGTCGACCTGGCACTGGAATCCGGCACGACGCTCGTCGGCTTCCTCCGTGGGGAGTCGATGAACGTCTATGCCGGAGCCCAGCGCGTGAAGACCGGGGCCTGAGCGGGCGTTTCTAGACGGTGGCGTCGACCAGGAGCGTCGCGCCGGTGGCCGCCTGGACGTCCTCGACGCTGTGGCCGGGAGCGGTCTCGACGAGCCGCAGGCCGTCGGGAGTGACGTCGATGACGGCGAGATCGGTGACGATCTTCTGCACGCAGCGCTTGCCGGTGTACGGCAGCGTGCACTCCTCGAGGATCTTGTGCTCACCCTTCTTGGTGACGTGATCCATCATCACGATGACCTTGCCCGCGCCGTGGACGAGGTCCATCGCGCCGCCCATGCCCTTGACCATGGCGCCCGGGACCATCCAGTTGGACAGGTCTCCGTGGCTGCTGACCTGCATGGCGCCGAGAACGGCCACGTCGACGCTGCCGCCGCGGATCATCGAGAAGGAGTCGGAGGAGGAGAAGAACGCGCCGCCGGGGACCACCGTGATGGTCTCCTTGCCCGCGTTGATCAGTTCGGGGTCGACCTCGTCGTCCGTCGGGTACGGCCCGACGCCGAGGATGCCGTTCTCCGAGTGCAGGATGACGTCCTTGCCGGCCGGGATGTGACCGGGGATGAGCGTGGGCATGCCGATGCCGAGGTTCACATACTGCCCATCCTCGAGTTCGGCCGCGACCCGGGCCGCCATCTCGTCACGCGTCCAGCTCATGCCCGTACCGTCCTGTTCTCGATTCCCGTTTCCTGCTTGCCGACCTCGACCACACGCTGGACGAAGATGCCGGGGGTGTGCACCTCGGCGGGGTCGATCTCGCCGGGCTCGACGAGGTACTCGACCTGCGCGATGGTGATGCGACCGGCGCCGGCGGCGTCCGGGTTGAAATTGCGGGCCGTCTCCCGGTACACGAGGTTGCCGAGGCGGTCCCCCTTCCATGCATGGACCAGCGCGAAGTCGGTGCGGATGGCGCGTTCGAGGACGAAGGCCTCCCCGTCGAACTCGCGCGTCTCCTTGGGCTTGCTCGCCACCGCGATGCCGCCCTGGCCGTCGTAGCGGATCGGCAGACCGCCGTCGGCGACCTGCGTCCCGACACCGGCGGGGGTGTAGAAGGCGGGGATGCCCGCTCCCCCGGCGCGCATGCGCTCGGCCAGCGTGCCCTGCGGAGTGAGCTCGACCTCGAGCTCTCCGCTGAGGTACTGCCGCGCGAATTCCTTGTTGGCGCCGACGTACGAGCTGATCGTGCGCCGGATCCGGTGCTGCTCGAGGAGCAGACCCAGACCGAAACCGTCGGTGCCGCAGTTGTTGCTGACCGTCTCGAGGTCGGTGGCACCTTGTGCGAGGAGGGCGTCGATGAGGACCGAGGGGATACCGACGAGGCCGAAGCCGCCCACCGCGAGGGACGCTCCGTCGGGGACATCGGCAACGGCCTCGGCCGCCGTTGCGAAGACTTTGTTGACCATGTGACCCAGGCTACCGCAAAATGTTCGAGTAGTGAACACCCATCCACATTGCGAACAAATTGCGCCCCGCCTGTTGGCCCCATCACAGAACGCGACTACTATGTGCGAATAGCGGCCAACTGTTCACATCGAGAACGTGAGGATCTTTTTCCATGCTGCATCTGCCAGCCCACCACCACGCCGGGCACGAAGCGAATGCCCCGCTGCTGTTCCCCGAGTACAAGACAACTCGGCTGCGCAGCCCCAAGAACGACCTGATCCTGGTCCCGCAGCGACTCGGCGAGATCACCGGTCCGGTCTTCGGCGACGCCGACATCGCCAAGGGTGAGAACGACATGACCCACGCCAACGGCGGCGAGGCCCAGGGACAGCGCATCATCGTCCACGGCCGCGTCCTCGACAGCGCGGGCAAACCCATCCCCGACACCCTCATCGAGGTGTGGCAGGCCAACGCCGGAGGCCGCTACCGCCACAAGATGGACTCCTGGCCGGCCCCGCTCGACCCCCACTTCAACGGTGTCGCCCGCTGCCTCACCGACAAGCAGGGCCACTACGAGTTCACGACCATCAAGCCCGGCGCCTACCCCTGGGGCAACCACCACAACGCGTGGCGGCCCGCGCACATCCACTTCTCCCTGTTCGGTCAGGCGTTCACCCAGCGGCTGGTCACGCAGATGTACTTCCCGGACGATCCGTTCTTCTTCCAGGACCCGATCTACAACGCGGTGCCCGAAGCGGCACGCGAGCGGATGATCAGCACGTTCGACTACGACCACACCCGCGACAACTGGGCCGTCGGATTCAAGTTCGACATCGTCCTGCGCGGTCAGGACGCCACCCCGTTCGAGGACCCGGAGGGCCACTGATGATCGACACCCAGAACCCCGACGCCCCCCGCTACCCGGTCTTCGCCAAGAGCCAGGACCAGGTGCCGTTCGGTGTCACCCCGTCCCAGACCGTCGGCCCGTACGTCCACATCGGCCTGTTCCCGACGTGGGAGAACAGCGGCGACGCCGTCCCCGAGGATGCGCCGGGACGAATCGACGTGTCCTTCAACGTCATCGACGGCGCCGGTCAGCCCATCGGCGACGCGATGATCGAAACCTGGCAGGCAGATGCCGCAGGACGGTTCAACAGCCCCACCGATCCCCGCGGTGCCGCCGAGGCGACCCCCGCCGGCTTCCGCAGCCTGGCCCGCGTGTTCGCCGACGAGAGCGGCACGATCGTGGTGCACACCGTGAAGCCGGGCGCACTTCCCGCCGAGGACGGCGCCGTCGAGGCCCCGCACATCAACGTCGGACTGTTCGCCCGCGGCATGCTCGAGCGGCTGTACACGCGGCTCTACTTCCCCGAGGACACGGACGCGCACGCATCGGACCCCGTGCTCTCCGCCGTTCCGGAAGCCGACCGCCCCAAGCTGATCGCGGAGAAGACGGATCGCGGATACCACCTGACGATCCACGTGCAGAACACAGAAGGACGGGAAACCCCGTTCTTCGCCCTGTAACCGGTCACAACCCAGAAAGGTGTCGCGCGTGAACTCTCCGGAGCCTTCCCGGGGTGCCCTGTTCGATCCGACGTTCGGTGCCGGCGACTTGTCGGCGCTGCTCTCGGACCGGGCGTGGGTCACCGCGATGGTCGAGGTCGAGGCCGCACTGGCCCGGGCGGAAGCGAAATGCGACGTCATCCCCGCCGCGTCCGCCGACGCCATTTCGTCGGTGTTCGCGCGCGTCGTCGCCGAGGGCTCCGTGGATGTCGGTGCCCTCGGCGAGGCGGCCGCAGGGGGCGGCAATCCCGTGATCCCGCTGGTAAAACTGCTCCGCGGCGAGGTCACGGCCGCCGATCTCGGGGTGCCCGGAAGCCACGTGCACAAGGGCGCCACGAGTCAGGACATTCTCGACACCGCCCTGATGCTGCTGTGCCGCCGGTCGGGTGCGCACATCCTGGCGTCCCTCGACGAGGCGGTGCTGTGCGCCGAGGCGCTCGCACGGGCCCAGCGCGACACCCCGATCGCCGGCCGCACACTCGGCCAGCAGGCCCTCCCCACCACGTTCGGCGTACTCGCCGCGGGGTGGATGACGGCGTTGCACAGGGCTTCCCGTGCACTGTTCGACGCACTGGACGGCCTGCCCGTGCAACTGGGAGGCGCGGCCGGCACGTCCGCTGCGCTCTACCCGCACGGCCTCGACGTCGCCGACGTACTCGCCGACGAACTCGGGCTGGCACGGCAGGACGTGCCCTGGCACACCGATCGCACCCGCATCGCACTGCTCGCGTCGGCGCTCGGAACGGCCGCGGGCGCGGTGTCCAAGATCGCCACCGACCTCGTGTTCCTGTCGTCCACCGAGGTCGGCGAGGTCAGCGAAGGGTCACCCGGCGGATCGTCGGCCATGCCGCACAAGCGCAATCCGGTGGCCGCGATCGCGGCCCGCGCCGCGTCCCGCCGCACCCCGGGACTCGTCGCGACGATCCTCGGCTCGATGGATCACGAGCAGCAGCGCGCCGCGGGCGCCTGGCACGCCGAGTGGGAAACGCTCACGGACCTGCTGCGTCTCACCGGCGGAGCCGTCGCGCGCATCGCCGACTCGCTCGGTGGGCTGAACGTTCACCCCGACGCGATGGCCCGCAACCTCGACATCACCGGTGGCCTGCTCCTCGCGGAACGCGTCACCGGCGCCCTGTCCGCCCGCACCGACAACGCGCGCGACCTCGTCACCGCCGCGTGCGAGACCGGACACCCCCTCGACGAGGATCCGGGGCTCCTCCAGTACCTGCAGGCGGACGAGATCCGCGCCCTGCTCGACCCCGCCGGATACCTCGGCCACGCCCACGACATCGTCGACCGCGCACTGGAGACAGTGGCCCGCGGCCGGGAAGGAACGCGATGACAGTCGCACTCGCACACGAAATCTCCGGACCCCGAAGCGGCGCGGCGGACGCCCCCGTCGTCGTCCTGCTCGGATCGCTCGGCTCCAACCGGTCCATGTGGGACCCGCAGATCGCGGCCCTGTCCGACGAATGCCGGGTCGTCGCCGTCGATCAACGCGGCCACGGCGAATCGCCGGCACCGGACGGTCCGTACTCCGTCCGCGACCTGTCCGAGGACGTCCTCGCCCTGCTCGACTCGCTCGGAGTCGACGCAGCCCACTTCGTCGGACTGTCCATGGGCGGGGCGATCGCCCAGTGGCTCGGCGCGCACACTCCGCGCCGGGTGTTGTCGCTGTCGCTGCTGTGCACCGCCGCGAAATTCGGTGAACCGCAGGCATGGATCGAGCGGGCCGCGGCATCGCGCACCGACGGTCCGGAGTCGCTCGCGGATGCCGTTGTCGCACGGTGGTTCAGCGAGGGGCTCGCCAAGCGTGATCCGGAATTCGTCCGGCACTACCGCGAAATGATCGCGTCGACGTCCCCCGAGGGATACGCCGCGTGCTGCGACGCCCTCGCGGACTGGGATTTCACTGCGGACCTGTCCCGCATCAGCGCACCGACACTGGTGATCGCGGGCGAGGAGGATCCGTCCACCCCGCCGTCGGTCATGCAGATCCTCGCGGACGGCATCACCGGTGCCCAGTTCGAGGTGCTCTCCCCCGCCGCCCACGTCGCGAACCTCGAGCAGGCAGGTGCCGTGACGGCGCTGCTGCGCGAACACATCGTCGGCGGCGGGTACGCGCGCGGACGTCGCGCCGCGCACGCACAGGGAATGACGGTGCGCCGCTCGGTGCTCGGCGACGCGCACGTGGACCGCTCCGTGGCGGGAACCACCGACTTCACGGCACCGTTCCAGGACTTCATCACCCGCACCGCGTGGGGCGACATCTGGTCGCGCCCCGGGCTGGACCACGAGTTGCGGCGACTGCTCACGATCGCCGTTCTCACCGCGGTGGGCAACGAGCACGAACTCGACATGCACATCCGCGCCGCCCTCCGCGCGGGTGTCGACGCCGACACCATCGGTGAGGTGCTCCTCCACACCGCCGTCTACGCCGGTGTGCCCAACAGCAATCTCGGTTTCGCACTCGGCAAACAGGCCCTCGCCGACCTGTCCTCCACCGGCACCGGGCCCACGGAGGAGAATTCGCAGACATGACCGCTACCGAACCGACGGAGAAGATCCTCCCGTCCCCCGACTACGTGCAGTCGCTGGCCCGGGGCCTCGCCGTGATCCGCTGCTTCGACAACCGGAATCAGCGGCGCACGCTCAGTGACGTCGCCCGCGCCACCGACCTGACCCGCGCCACCGCACGCCGATTTCTGCTCACCCTCGTCGAGCTCGGCTACGTGGCCACGGACGGTTCCGCGTTCTGGCTCACCCCGCGGGTTCTCGAACTCGGATACAGCTACCTGTCGAGCCTGTCGCTGCCGGAGGTCGCGCAGCCGCACCTCGAGAGGCTGAGCCACAAGGTGCACGAGTCGTCGTCGGTGTCGATCCTCGACGGCGCCGACATCGTGTACGTGGCCCGCGTGCCCGTCAGCCGGATCATGACGGTGGGCATCACCATCGGCACCCGGCTCCCCGCGTACGCCACCTCGATGGGCCGGGTCCTGCTGGCGGGACTGCCCGACGACGAACTCGACGCGTACCTCGAGAAGCTCGACATCCAGCGGCTCACCGAACGCACGATCACGGCCCGTGACGAGCTGAAAGCTGCGATTCTCGCCGTTCGCGCGGACGGTATCTGCGTTCTCGACCAGGAACTCGAGGCAGGCCTGCGGTCGATGGCCGCCCCGATCCGGGGTGCCTCCGGGCTGACCGTCGCCGCGGTGAACATCTCCACTCCGGCCGCGCGATACAGCCTCGAGGATCTGCATTCCGATCTCATCCCGTCGCTGCGGGTCACCGCAACCGACATCGAACAGGACCTCGCCACCGTCAATCGCTGACGCAGTGCCCGAGGAATCTTCATGAAAGGTCTTTCCATGCGTGACGTCGTCATCTGCGAGCCCCTGCGAACGCCGGTCGGGCGCTTCGGCGGAGTGTTCAAGGACATCACCCCGCAGAGCCTCGCGGCCACCGTCATCACGGCGCTCGTCGAACGCACCGGCATCGAGGGCAGCCAGATCGACGACGTCATCCTGGGCCAGGCGTCCCCGGGCGGGGAAGCCCCGGCCATCGGCCGGATCGCGGCCCTCGACGCCGGACTCGGCATCGACGTCCCCGGCATGCAGGTGGATCGCCGCTGCGGATCCGGTCTGCAAGCGGTCATCACCGCCGTGCTGCAGGTGGCGTCCGGCGGCAACGACCTCGTCCTCGCCGGTGGCGCCGAATCCATGAGCCAGGCCGAGTTCTACACCAACCCGAACATCCGCTGGGGCGTCAAGGGCGAAGGGGTCCAACTCGCGGACCGGCTCGCCCGCGCCCGCGTCACCGCCGGCGGCGCGAACTTCCCCGTGCCCGGCGGCATGATCGAGACCGCCGAGAACCTGCGCGCCGAGTTCGACATCAGCCGTGAGGACCAGGACGCGCTCGCCGTGCAATCGCACCAGCGCGCCGTCGCCGCGCAGGAATCGGGCCGCTTCGCCGAGGAGATCGTCGGAGTGACGGTGCCGCAACGCAAGTCGGACCCGCTCGTAGTCGACAAGGACGAGCACCCGCGCGCCGACACCACGGTGGAGTCGCTGTCGAAGCTCCGTGCCATCCGCTCCAAGATCGATTCCGCCTCCACCGTCACCGCCGGCAACGCCAGCGGGCAGAACGACGGTGCCGCGGTGTGCATCGTGACAACCGCCGAGAAGGCGAAGGAACTCGGACTGAAGCCCCTCGCCCGCATGGCGTCCTGGGCCGTGGCCGGCGTCCCGCCGCGCACCATGGGCATCGGCCCGGTGCCCGCCACGGAGAAGGCCCTCGGTCAGCTCGGACTGTCGCTGTCCGACATGGGTGTCATCGAACTGAACGAGGCCTTCGCCGCGCAGACCCTCGCCGTCCTCCGCAGCTGGGACCTCGACCCCACCGACGAACGCCTCAACCCCAACGGATCCGGCATCTCCCTCGGACACCCCGTCGGTGCCACCGGCGGCCGCATTCTCGCCACCCTCCTGCGGGAGATGGACCGTCGCGAATCCCGATACGGGCTCGAGACCATGTGCATCGGCGGCGGTCAGGGACTGGCTGCGGTATTCGAGCGGGTCTGATCCAGAATCCAGGGGTCTGTCGTCAGGCCAGCGCACCCACGACACCCTCAGCGGTCTCGAGCAACCTGCCCGAGGCCGCGAGGGTGACCGCGGCCTCGATCTCCGGCGCGAGGTGACGGTCGGCCCCCGGTCCGGCGACGTGCTCACGGATCGTGTCCCGCACCGCACCCGTCGCCGGCGACGGCGCCAGCGGGGCACGCAGGTCGAGCGCACGAGCGGCCGTCAACGCCTCGATCGCGAGTACCCGGGTCAGTCCGTCGATCGCCCGGCGCAGCTTCCGGGCCGCCGACCAGCCCATCGACACGTGATCCTCCTGCATCGCCGACGACGGAATCGAGTCCACACTCGCCGGCGCCGCCAGCCGCTTCAGCTCCGAGACGATCGCGGCCTGGGTGTACTGGGCGATCATGTGGCCGCTGTCCACCCCGGGGTCGTCGGCCAGGAACGGGGGCAGCCCGTGATTGCGGGCGACGTCGAGGAAGCGGTCGGTGCGACGCTCACTCATGCTCGCCACGTCCGCGACGACGATCGCCAGAAAGTCCAGCACGTACCCGACCGGCGCCCCGTGGAAATTGCCGTTCGACTCCACCCGCCCGTCCAGCGTCACCACCGGATTGTCGACGGCGCTCGCCAGTTCCCACGACGCCACCCGCTCGGCGTGCGCGAGCGTGTCCCGCGCCGCCCCGGCGACCTGCGGGGCGCACCGCAACGA
>NZ_JBLWIT010000157.1:0-18116 GCF_048381435.1 Rhodococcus mengyinensis
GGATCAGGCTCTCACCTGCACATTTGATCGAAGCGTTCGATCCGGTCCCCCACACCCCAAAGAGGCTGGGAATGCGAGTGGATGCTCCCGACCCGTCGCCCACTCGCTTTCCCTCGCCGCTCCATGTCATACCCACATCATACCACCCCATCCCAACCCAACCCAAAGCAGGCAAAAACCTCAAAACATCCAAATCTATTGATCTACAACCGATTACGAACCTTACAACCTCATATTTGTGCACAACATTTGTAAAATGTTATCAACCAATTGATTACTCAAACATATTGCACATCAACAACTTTCAAAATCACATCCAAAACGGCTCCACAACGGACGAAACAGACACCCGCGCGCCCTCACGCCGGCACTCCCCAACACAGGTCGCCAGCGCCTCCACATCACAAACCGGGGACATGTCATCACACCAGGTCACAGCATCATTACAGCCCCACACCGGGACACGGCCCGCACCCCGAAAATCGGGTACGGGCCGCCATCACACCAAGCGGATTCAGCGCTTCGCCGGCGGTTCAGTCGGGAGTGAAGAACAGTTCCATTCCGATCATGAACCACGCCACCATTGCCGCCATCGGCACGAACGCGCACACCAACGGCACAGCGAACTGCCGGGCGGGCCGCCACGGAACCGTCATCAACCCGCACGCCACCACCACAACAGCTGGGCCCGCCCAGCTCACCCAATACGAGGCCGGCGGCGGATCAGGCCCGAACGAGATGAACGAGCCGCGCGGATACACCCGCGGCTGCACAACATCGCCGTAGTGCTGCCACAAGATCACCGCCGGCAGATAGCAGAAGAACCCCAGCAAAAGACCCGCGATGACGCCCAACGAAATCCGCAGCCCCTTTCCCGATCCCCCCGGGTGCTGCCTCGTCCACACCACCCATCATCGGCCCCGCCGATGACCGATCACCCCGGGACGTGTCATCTTCCCAGGTCAGAACGCTCCCCGAGGCCGCGGTTCTTCCCCCTCCATCCACGCGATCACATCAAACACCCGCAGCGCCGAGATCTCGTCGGGGAGGCCGAGGACGTTCGTCACCTTCGCCCGGCCGATCCCAGCACGCCCCAGGGAGGTTTCCAGGCCCCAGGCAGGCCACCGCGGGGTCAGCGGGACCGTTCGACGAAACCCAGTCCCGATCCAGGCCCACCGCCGCCAGAAGGGCGTTCAGCGCCTCCGCCTCAGTACCCAGGATCCACGGTCTGCGTCCAGGCTTGGTCCGGCGCAGCTTCGTCCCGATCAGCCGAGGCCGTCGCCGAATTTCTCGAGGTCGGCAAGCCAATTCCGGGCGCGACCAAGTGCCACGTCCCTGTCCGCGTCGTAGGTGTCGGGCCACTCGATCCCGTAATTGTCGATACGGCCGAGAATTTGTGCGGCAGTGACGATCCCGCCCTCCACCAGAGCCGCCACGAACACGCGGTCCTTCTCGCGACCAGCGATGGCCTTGGACGCACACAGGTCCACGGGATCGAGACAAAACCCCGTCCGCCCATATTCCGACCCGTCCTCGACCTTCACCGCGACCAGCCGGTTGTCCCATTGCCTCGGCAGTACCACCACGTCCTTGTGGATCCCCTCGACGTACACACCGAAAGACTCATGAAACGGTGAGCCTTCACCAAGCCGCCCGTTGAGCATGAGGATCTTTTCCACCACCGCCGGCGACGCCGGAGCGTCGATGCCGCTCCGCGGAAACACATCAACCTCACGCGACAACGTCGCGTACTCCGGCAACTCCGTCTCGTCATAGGACCCGAGAATCGACTGGGAGCCGAAGACAATCACCTGCCCCTCGTCGAGGTTCGCGCAGGCTGCCCTGATGACCTGCTCGAGCTCCCCGCGGTTCACCTCAGGACGAGCTCACGCAGCTCATCGAGGACCTTCATGCGTTCATCCTCGGTCAGCAGCACGTGCAACGGGGAAAGGTTACGCATCTCGTTCCCAGCCTCGTCGTCCGACTCGACGACCCGACGAAGCGTCTCGACGTCGTTGTCCTCGACGATCTGTTCCCACCGATCCAGGAAGTCGGTGAAATACGGGCTGCGACTCACATGCTCACGGACACTCTGAAGACTGCGGCGAACGCGGACGGTGTCGAGGGGCAGATGCTCGCGCTCGACCTTGTCCAAGATGGCGGTCTGCAGGAGCTTCTGACGGGTGACCTTCATGTTGATGACGGTCATCTCTCGCTCCCTCCTCGCTCAGGCCAACCACCGCTGCGGTCGGTGCCCACAGTGTACGGGTCCGGCCACCGTTTACCCAGGTCACCCCACGCACACGCAGCGACGACCCGACCACCATCCGCCGATCCGAACAACAGCTCACAGCAGACCCTCCGCGCTACCGCGATATCCCCGCAAGCGTGTACTTCGATGGCCGCGGTCTGGTGGCCTGGTGCGAGCCACCCGCGTGCAACGCACACTCCGGGACTTCTCCGACCAGTGGGGCGATGTCCTGTGAAGATGCAGCAGCGAGCCGACGTAGGCCGCTCGGCCACCGCCCTGCGAGCAGCACGCGCGTCGCTCGCCGGGGAGCCGGCAGCGTCCAATCGCGCCGAGACCCCGGGCACGGACGCAGGTCAGCTCGTTCGTGTCGATCGCTACGATCTCGGCGTGCACTCCTAGCGGTTCGCCCTACCGGTCGGCCGAGATGGAGCCGGCTCGAGTGCGCGTGCCCCTTGCACCCATGCCTTTCGTTCATGTCGATGGGCCAACCGGATGCTGAAATCTACCCACTATCGATTGCACGAGAGGCTTGTGAAATGCCGCGTTTCTACACCGTCGATCGACGGGGGACCCTGCACGAGGGACAAACCCTCGGACTCACCCGGTACGACGATGTGAACCCCCCACATCTGCAACGACACCTCGACGTGCTGTTCCCGGACGGCGTTGCAGCCCACGGTGAAAACAACTTCGTCAACGCAGATGTGCTCTTCCAGGTCACCGACCACTCCATCGAGCTGATCTGGGAAAATGTGCGTCGTGCGCACTACCCGACCGCGCCCTCTCGCTTCCAATCCGTCTTCGCCGTGGACACACTGGAACAAGCCCACACCTTCCGCACCGCATTAGACCCAACGGGCACCGCGACGATCTGGCAAGTGGAGACCGCTCACGACGGCTTCCGGGCAAACATGGATCTGCTTCGTACCCACGGCACCGCCCTGATGACCTCGTACCACGCCCACTGCTATTGGTTACAGCAGAACCCAGACCACGAGGTACCCGTGACATGGGAGATCCTGCTACCCCCACCTGTCCACGTAGTCGGTCCGGCCGAGTAGTCAGAACCGTTGTCTATCACGAGTTTCACACGCCGGTCGGATGTGCGGCCGACGCCGAGAACTCGGCAACCTCGACCGACAGGTCACTCCAGGTGCGCCCGCTCGCCCTTGTTCGCGGCCATAATTGGTGGCCGACACGCCGCACCACCCATCCGCGACCCCGGCCACCTCAGCCGCGGCCGGAATTCGTGACGATCAGTGGCCGAACCGGGGCCTACTCCGGTGAGCACACCCAGCCATCGACACGACGCGTGACGACGAGATCACTTCCCCGCCTAGCTTCCCAGCCGTGTCGATGGACTCCGACCGCCCGCAGGTCAGCGGCGGAAGTTCGACCGCTCGTCGGTCCGCATCGCCACAACCGCGGCGAACGCGGTCAGCAACAACATCATCAGCAACAGCACATTCACAGACACTCCCCCTCGTTTCAGCGTGCACCCGACGGACCGGCCGGACGACGGTCGGCGAACATGGCCTCGACCCTCGACTTGATCTCCGCGGTGCTCATCGACCCACCACCGCGGGGCGGACGTGCGGCGATCGGGGCAGTCCGGAGCGTCGAGACTGTAGGCAATGCATCCTCTTTCGTCGAAGGTCACCGGCGAGGGGAACAGTCACGGCGTGATACCCGCACCCCCGTCACAGATGATGTGAACTGCTTCACAATCACTGGCTCATGAAGTTGTACACCACAACGGAGAACTGCGCCAATCCACCTGTCCGACAGAATCTTCGGCAACTGCTACCTACTTGCCGGTAGGTACCTCCGGCGGGGCCGGACAGTCGACGTCGAGGACCCGGAGATCCCGCAACGGATCCAGGCGATGTACGCCGATCGAGACAATCCCAGGCCCGCCGGCACCGGCCAGAACCCACCCACGCTCTGACATGCCGGTGTTCCGGCCCGACGCCCGCCGATAGGACGCAGCTCCACCCCGATTGGTTCCACGAACACCCTGATTCGACACGGCGGGGCACACACTCGACGTGTATGCCCTCCTCGCAGGCGGCACCCACACCGATGCTGGCCACCCTCGGCGAGGTCCCGACCGGCCCGGGGTGGGCCCTCGAGTGGAAGTGGGACGGACAGCGCGCGATCGCCCTCGTTGCAGGCGGTCAGGGCCGCCTGTACAGCCGCAACGGCAACGAGAGACCACCCACTTCCTTCCCCGAACTCTCCGAAGCGCTCCCGGGGGGCGCTCAGCGGCCACGACGGCGTCGTCGACGGTGAGGTCGTCGCCCTCGACGAGCAGGGCCGACCGTCGTTCGCTCGGTTGCAGCGGCGAATGCACGCGCAGCGTCCGACGGCGCAGCTCCTCGCCGCGGCGCCGTTCGACGACCTCGACGTCGACGGCCAGTCCACGACCGCGCTGCCGTATCTCGAGCGCCGAACAGTGCTGGCCGATCTCGTGCAGCCGGGGCCACGGGTGCAGGTCCCGGCTGCACCAGACCGACATCGACGGCCGGCAGATGCTCGCGCTGGCACGCGAGCACGGACTCGAGGGGTGCGGTGGCCACACGCATCGACTCGCCCTACCGACCCGGCCGCCGCTCCCCCCACCTGGATCACACAATGCCGGCGTGCTCGGGCCGCTCGCGAACTCCGCTACGCCGCAATACCGAGGTCGTCGTGACCACCTGGGTCGACGGCGCCGGCACCGCCCGCGACGGGATCGGTTCCCTGCTCCTGGGCGCCCACGACGACAACCACCACCGACTGGTCTACATCGGCCACGTCGGAACAGGATTCAGCCAGCGGACCGGCGAGCGTTGCCGGCGAGCTCGCGCAGATCGAGCAGCCCACCAGCCCGCTCGCCACCGCCGTGCCGGCACGGGACGCCCGCGGCGCGCACTACGTCGAACCGAGGCTGGTCGGGATGTCGAGTACCGCGAGTTCGTCGGGAGCCTGCGCCACCCGAGCTGGAAGGGCCCGCGCGAGGACAAGACACCCGACGAGGTCGACCTACCCGGGGCGGCACTGACACCGCGCGGCACCCGCATTGTCGGCCACACACGGCACACTGACCGCCATGCAGACCCCACCCACGACGGACGCACCCGAAGCGGCCGCCGCCATCGCCGCACTCGGCGCCACCAGTCACGCCCTCGACAACCTGGCCACGCTGCCGGCCGCGTCGGGCCTCTACGCCTGGTGGGCAGCCCCCGACGTGTTCCCCCACCTCCCCGGACCAGCTCACCCCACCGACCCGTCAGTGCGGCTGCTCTACGTCGGTCTCGCAACGAACCTGCGCCGCCGGATCGGCAGCAATCACCTGCGCCGCAGCGGATCGTCCACCCTGCGCCGCACCCTCGCCGGGCTGCTCCTCGACGCCGAGGGCTACCAGACCCGCCGCACCGACCGCGTCGTCCTCCTCGACGAGGACGAGACCCGCCTGACCGCGTGGATGCACACCCACCTGCGACTGTCCTGGTGCCCGCACCCGACCCCCGCCGACGTCGAGGCCACCGTCATCGGCCAGTGGGCACCGCCGCTGAACATCGCCCACACCACCCCCGGACCCGTCCTCGCCGTCATCACCGCCGCACGCACCGCGTACAACACCAGCGCCTGACCACCACACACACGCACAACGCGCGGCCATCACATGGACCACGTCGCCTCCGACAACCGCGTCCACGGCAGGAACGCGCACACCCACGGGCACGACGAAGTCCACACGCGGATCGGCCGCGGCGATGCGGCCCGTGACGGCGACGACCTACGGGGTCATCTGCTCCCCGGTGACGAGGAAAATCACCCGGCGCCCGACCACGACGGCATGGTCGCCGAAGCGCTCGTAGAAACGCCCCAACAAGGTGACATCGACCGCGGCCGGGATAGTGCCAGTCCAGGCAGGATCCTCGATCACGGTGAGCAGCCGGCGATGCAGCTCGTCGAGCTGCTCGTGAAACTTCATCCGCATGCCCATCATCCTCGTGCACCTGTCGAAGACAGCACCGGGACGTGTCATCTCCCCTGTTCAGAGCCATCGCCGAGGCCGCGATTCTTGCCGTTCATCCACGCGATCACATCGAACACCCGCAGCGCGGAGATCTCTTCGGGGAGGCCGGCCGCCTTCCGGATCGACAGCAACCGGCGGTGCAACGCCCCGTCGTCGGCCCGACGCGCCTCCCTCACCGGGTTCAGATGTGATCGCTCCGTACCCAGGACCGCACCGACGACGGAGTCCCAGATCGGGTACAGCCGGGGGCGTTTGCGGGCGATCAACTTCGTTGCCTTCATCCCGGCCGATCCCCGGCAGCGCCCAGAGGGCCGTTTCCAGGTCCCAGGCGGGCCACCCCAGGGTCAGCGGGGCCGGTTCGTCGAACCGTCCCGATCCGGGCCTATCGCCGCCAGAAGGGCATTCAGCGCCTCCGCTTGGGTGTCGAGGATCGCCCGCGCCGCCTTCGGCGGGACCTCCCGCCGACAGGAACACCCGCCGCGACCAGATCGTCCGCCGTGAACCGATCCACCTCCCCCGCCCGGTCCCCGGTGCTCGACCAGGAATCGAAATGCGCCCCGACGTAGGCATCGTCGCCCAAGTACGGGCGGCCGTAATACCCCGTCAGCGCCGCGACCGCCGCAACATTCGAGTCGGTCGCAAGAGTGGTCGGCAGCCGCAATGTCATACCCCACACCAAAATCACCGAGACGGCAATGGGCGTGCCAGTGTTAATGCTTCCGCGAGGGCATTGCCACAACATTCCTTAGTGAGGTAGTGGGCTACATCATGGGGTCTTGAGCCATTGTCGACCCGCCAGGTAGGGGCTAAATGTGAATCCTCCGGACGGTCGCGATCGAAGACCGTTCGCAGGTCAGGTCGGGCTGCGACGATGTCGTCCGGTGCAGCGATGTTGACCCATTTGCGGATCGCCGCGGGGTATCCGGGAGGCTGGCCGAGACGCCTGTTAATCGCGGATAGGCCAAGTGGACTGCCGAGGGTAATCAGCAGGGGCAGCCGAGGGGTGGGAGGGTGAACCATCCCGGGTCCGATGCACACACTGTTATTTGTGTGCGACCGGTTGATCGGCACGTTCTGCAGCGTAGTACCTGGCCTCGTACTCGGTGGGTGGGATCCGCCCAAGGCGGTGCATCAGCCGGTCGGTGTTGTACCAGTGCACCCACGCCGAGGTGGCCTCCTCGACGTCGCTGACGGTGCGTAGCGGCCCGATGCGGAACGGGGAGTCGTCGGCGATGCACTCGGCCTTGTAGAGCCCGACCGTCGTCTCGGCGAGGGCGTTGTCGAAGGCGTCGGCCACCGACCCGATCGACGGCAGCAGTCCCTGCAGGAACAAGGTCTCCCCGAAGCGCAGAGCCGTATATTGGGCGAGTTCAACTGGTCGATGCAACACCGGGCTACTGGAGTGAGCGTAGCTGTTCGTCAAAGACCTCGGCGGGGGTTTTCCATCCGAGGACCTTCCGCGGCCTGTTGTTCACAGCCAAGGCAACCGCCTCGAGGTCCTCGGCGTTCCACCGAGAGAGGTCGGTTCCCTTCGGGAAGTATTGGCGCAGGAGGCCATTCGTGTTCTCGTTCGTCGGTCGCTGCCACGGCGAGTGTGGATCGGCGAAGAACACCCTCGTATCGGTATCGAGAGCGAACTGGGCATGTCCGGAGAGCTCCTTCCCGCGGTCCCAGGTGAGGGTCTTGCGGAGTTGTCCGGGGAGTCTCGTCATCGAGGCCGTCAGAGCGGCGTTCATCGCGACGGCGCCGTAACCGCCGAGCGATGTACCGTTCTTCACGGGTGGCTTCTCGCCCCAGCCTTCCAGTCGAGGAAGATGCACGAGGAGTGTGGATCGGCTGCTGCGCTCGACGAGGGTGCCGATCGCGGACCGGCCCGTCCCGATGATCAGATCACCCTCCCAGTGGCCGGGGACCGCACGATCAGCGGCTTCAGCCGGGCGTTGTGAGAGAACGACATCCGCGGTGACATGCCCTCGTGGCTTGTTCTGCGAACGTGCCCGAGGCTCCCGCAGCGCGCGGCCGGTACGCAGACACGTCACCAGCTCGCGTTTGAGGGCGCCGCGGCCCTCGATGAACAACGATTGGTAGATCGCCTCATGGCTGATGCGCATGGACTCATCATCCGGGAAGTCGATCTTCAGTCGTTGCGATATCTGCTCCGGGCTCCACGCCATCGCCCACTTCCTGTCCTGCCGATGCGGCTTGTTCAACCCCTTCCACACTGGTGTCACCGGGCCCGTGACAACGCTGCCGTCGGGGCGCCGAACGTTGCCGGCGAGCCGTTCCTGCACGTACTCATGCAACCTGTCGTTGCCCACCAGTTTCGCGGTCTTCGGACGCTTCGCGGCCTGCTGCGCCTTCCACTGCGCCACCAGGGCCCGGTAGACCTGATTACCGCTCCGGGTCGCCGCATTGCGGCGTAGCTCGCGTGAGATCGTCCCCGGGTCGCGTCCGATACGGCGGGCGATCTCGCGGACCCCGATGTCCTGAGCGCGTAGTATCGCGATCTCCTCGCGCTCGGCGAATGACAGGTAACGGCCCGTGGGTTCGTCCAGACTGATCGGTGACATCCCGCCAGCGTGACGGAACCAGCGGGAGCCGACCGGCCACGACACGCCAACAGCTTCCGCCGCCTGCACCGTCGTCACGCCCGAGGCGATCCGCCGCCAAAAGTCCCGCTGCACCGCACGCGACGGCTCCGGCCGGCCCGGTGAACGCATCGGAGGTCGCAACGCCCTGTCCGCCGCCCACTGCCGCCTGGTACCCACCGGCGCCTGAGATATCTGCTTGTTTTTGCGTCCCATCGCACACCTCCGTGATCGAGGTGTTGCGACGACCGGTTGAATCCGCCTTGCGACCCCGCGTCGCTGTGGTGAATAGTGTTTCCGCGCAATGGGTTACCTTGCATCGTCCGCAAGGTGCAGGCCTGGTTCACCGCCCGCTGCACGAACGCGGTCTCCTTCGACGTCGACACCTCCCAACCGACGATCGTGCCGGCGAACGCATCGATGACGAACGCCGTGTACGCGAAGCCGGACACCATCCGGACGTACGTGAAGTCCGCGACATAGAGCGCGTCGGGCCGATCGACCCGGAAGTTCCGGTCGACCAGATCCGGCGGCCGCGGCGCCGACGGCTCCGGCACGGTGGTGCGGACCCTCTTCGCCCTGCTGGCACCGCGCCACCCGTTGACGCGCATGAGCCGTTCGACGGTGCAGCGGGCCACCTCGATGCCCTGACGGCGCAGGTGGGCCCACATCTTCAACGAGCCGTACAGCGACTCCGGCCTGCGTCGACCGTGCTCGTCCCGCTCGACGTAGTAGGAGGCCAGCACCGCGGTGATGGTGGCGTCCCACAATGCCCGTTTCGACAACGGCCGGCTGCGCCAGGCGTAGAAGGTTCTCGGGGCGATCGTGCACCCGTGCTCGGTGAGCACCCGGCAGATCGGTACGACCCCGAACTGATCGCGGTGTTCGGCGATGAACCGGCAGATCACTTGCGTGGCGGGTCGCACTCCCGCGCGAAGAAAGACGTTGCAGCCTTCAATATTTCGATGGTCTTCTCGAGCTCGGCGTTCTTCCGCCGCAAAGCCCGCAGTTCGGCCTCAGCCTCCGATGCCGACGCAGCCGGGGTGCCGCCACCCGCCGCCTCGGCCTTGCGGACCCACACCCGCACCGTCTCCGTCTTCAGGGACATCCGCTCGGCGATCGTACGGATCGCCTCGTACTCCGAGGCGTACTCGTCACGGTGTTCGAGGACCAGGCGCACGGCCTTCTCCCGCACCTCGGCTGGATAGACATTCGGCATAAGGATCACCTTCCCAAGAAAGAAGGTGTGCATCAAACTCGGGACGATTCAGTTGACAGGCAACGCCAGAACTACGCCAAGGACATCCTTGAACGGGATCGCCAACGCCGACTTGAGGACGTGTCCGGATGGACCTGGAACTCGATCGACGATCAGTGGGACGAGGGGTTCGAACACCTACTGCGGTACGTCCTCGAGCATCAGGATGCCCGCGTAGCGTTCGATTACAACGCCACCGATCAATATGCCCTCGGCAAATGGGTCGCAAGACAGCGCGCCGCGTACACCAAGAGAACCCTCAACCCCGAACGCCAACGCAGACTCGAAGAAGTACCCGGATGGACATGGGACCCCCTCGCCGACAAGTGGGAGGAAGGGTTCAAACACCTGGCCGACTTCGTCGAGACCCACGGTCACGCCCGCGTCCCCTACGGGTACAAGGCGAATGAGTACGGGCTCGGCAGCTGGGTGAGAAAGCAACGCGCCAGATACCTCTCAAGAAACCTCGACCCCGACCGCCAACACCGCCTCCAGAACCTGAACGGCTGGGAATGGGAAACATCATCGCGCTAGGTTGCTTCACTCACTGTACCGAGTGGCAGTCATTCGCTTGAGCGCCTGCACAGGCTCCCTTTCTCGTCCACGAATACTATTGCCTCACAACATCGGCACCCTGACCGTAATTGGTCGCTCACACCCATGTAGGGCGCACGAGCACGGACCGAG
This sequence comes from Rhodococcus mengyinensis, assembly GCF_048381435.1. NCBI lineage: Bacteria > Bacillati > Actinomycetota > Actinomycetes > Mycobacteriales > Nocardiaceae > Rhodococcus > Rhodococcus mengyinensis. The sequence continues at coordinate 10,809 of NZ_JBLWIT010000157.1, forward strand.
CGGAAGAACCCGGCATCGAGCCAGACGCCCCAACCAACGGCCAAACCCCCGCGTAAGGAGCCGAACCGGCACCTCACGACCTCCCCACCTCCCCAGGTAGTTGAACCACCGCACGCCAGACCCCGGAAGCGTGTCGCGGCGCCGGACCCTCTAATCTTGCGAGCCGAACACCCAGAACATGAGGAAAGCAGCAGGCATGGCCACCGACTACGACGCCCCCAGAGTCACCGAATCCGACGAGGCGGACACCTCCCTCGAACAGCTGACCGCCAGCCGGAAAGACACCCAGTCCCCCGCCGTGGACGTCGAAGACACCGACACCGCCGAATCGTTCGAGCTGCCCGGCGCGGACCTGTCCGGTGAAGAACTCACCGTCCGCGTCATCCCGAAGCAGGCCGATGAATTCACCTGCACCAGTTGCTTCCTGGTCCACCACCGCAGCCGCCTCGCCGACGCTGGGCAACAACTCTGCCGCGACTGCGCCTGAACACCTCGGACCCACCGAGAAGCGCGGCCGCCCTCGGATTGGTCGGCCATCGCACACCCTGGATACCGACGCCACGATCTGGTTCGCTCTTCAAAGGGCCTCCCTGCGGGCCCGAGGCAGCACGCGGGTGGGGCGGGCGGGCTCGTATCCGCGACCAACCGATTATGAGTCCACGGCTCTCACCGACTGAGCTACCGCCCCATCACCGCATTACCCCGCTCTCGCGGGACCTGGCGATGGTATCTCCACACCGCTGACCGTCCCGCTCATGCCCGGGGGGACGGTCTTCACGCGCGCCCGAAGAGCTGCCGCACGCCCCCGTCCTCGTCGACCGCGTACAACGCCATCCCCAACAGATCCAGAATCCGCTGCGGTGCCCGCACCGCGGCGTCCACCGATCGCGGCTCGTCCCTCACGACCAGCGCAAACGACACTGACTGATCCGCCTCGCTCGGCATCCGCCGCACCAGCTGACCGATGGCGGTATCGACATCCAAATCCGGCGCGGCGGTCGCAGCCTTGACCTCGACGTAGAGCAGGTGGCCGTCCTTCTCGGCGACGATGTCGACGACATCCTCATCGGTGCGGACTACCCAGCCCTGAGATGACAACCATTCCGCGAAGTCCCGGACCACGCGAGCCTCATCACCTGCCATACCGGACACGGTAAGCCAGAAAACCGTCAGTTCCGAACAACACCACAGCACAAAACACGTCCGGTGCGGCACGCGACGACCCAGGAATACCCCGGCAGATCGTGCGGTGAGATCGACGTAACCCTCAGGACCTCATTTGGTACGGGGCGACAGTTCTTGGCACCGACACTCACCCAGCAGGTGCCAGCGGAACTCCCATCGGCCCCTCGGTGCACACTGTCGACCAGCGCTCGTGAATGCGAACTCCCGTGCCAGTCGCACCGACCGTCCGCCCGCGTTCATGGCTGTGACACAGGCGCGCTCATCGCCGGTGAGTGTGGCTTCGAAGAGACAGGCAAGTGGGTCACGCTCAAGAGCGGACACCACTCGGTTCAGCCGCCCACAGCCGGCAACTTTGCCGCAGCGTCATGGAAGGCACGCACGATTGCGGCCGAAATCCGACCGCGGAAGGACACTTCACGGCCCTCCTTGATCGCCCACTCTCGAATCTCCTTGGCCGTCTTCTTCGCCGGAGCCGTGCCCGCCGCCGCTCCCTCCACCGGAGCCTCCTCCTCGACAACCTTCTCCGCGGCCTTCATCTCCCCGGCAGTCTTCCCCGCTGCTGTCTTCCCCGCTGCCGTCTTCTTCGCCGGAGCCGTACCCGCCGCCGCTCCCTCCACCGGAGCCTCCTTCTCGACGACCTTCTCCACGGCCGTCTTCTTCGCAGTCGTCTTCGTCGGCCCTGTCGTCTTCACCGGAGACTTCTTCGCGGCCGTTTTCTTCGCGGGAGCCTTCCCCGCGACTATCTTCTCTGCGGCCGCCTTCTTCACCGGCGCCGCTTTTGCCTGAGCCTTCGTCGCCTGATCGTCATGGAAAGCTTGCTCGATCTCGGCCGAAATCCGGCCGCGGGGAGACACTTCGCGACCCTCTCCGATCGCCCACTCTCGAATCTCCTTGGTCGTCGTCTTCGCCGGAGACTTGCTCACCGCCGGTACCTTCGTGGCGACAATCTTCTCCACAGTCGTCGACTTCGCCCCTGCCGCTTTCGCCGGAGACTTCCTCGCAGACGCCTTCTTCTCAGACGCCTTCTTCGCCGGAGCCTTCTTCGCGGCCGTTTTCTTCGCCGGAGACTTCTTCGCGGCCGTTTTCTTCGCGGGAGCCTTCTCCCCGACTATCTTCTCTGCGGCCGCCTTCTTCACCGGCGCCGCTTTTGCCTGAGCCTTCGTCGCCTGAGCGTCATGGAAAGCTTGCTCGATCTCGGCCGAAATCCGGCCGCGGGGAGACACTTCGCGACCCTCTCCGATCGCCCACTCTCGAATCTCCTTGGTCGTCGTCTTCGCCGGAGACTTGCTCACCGCCGGTACCTTCGTGGCGACAATCTTCTCCACAGTCGTCGACTTCGCCCCTGCCGCTTTCGCCGGAGACTTCCTCGCAGACGCCTTCTTCTCAGACGCCTTCTTCGCAGCCGTCTTCTTCGGCCCTGTCGTCTTCGCGGCCGTCGTCTTCGCGGCCGTCTTCTTCGCCGGCGCCGCTTTTGCCTGAACCTTCGTCGCCTGAGCGTCATGGAAAGCTTGCTCGATGTCGGCCGAGATGCGACCGCGGGGTGACACTTCGCGACCCTCTCGGATCGCCCACTCGCGGATCTCCTTGGTTGTCCCCTTCGCCGAACCTTCGGAATTTCTCGGTGATACCGCCATCGTGCTCTCCTTCTACGTCAGGGCAATCGTCGAACGCACACAGTAACGGCAGGCTCGTCCCGGAAATGAGGAAGCTCACCGGACTAACAATTCACCGTCTCAAGACATTGTCCATGTGGGCAGAGCAAACAAGATCCTCGTCGAGCTCAAAATCAATCGCACCGAGCTTCATGCAGGACGAGCACGACTCACCCCGACAGGGACTATTCTCCACCGAAATCCCGAAATTCCTTCGGCAGCTGCAGTATTGGAGTGGTCGACACTGCCGAGTCCGGTGTTCACGGTGCCGAGCAGGGTGTGCGCCTGACGGCCTTACACCTACTCACCGAAGACTGTGCCGCAATTCCGGCGGTGCAGCGCCTCCCGGACTCGGGTCACAGCGGCACCGAACCTTACCTCGCGAAGGCCGCGCGCCGGCCACATCCCCAGCAGCCCGGAGAACACCGCCGTGGCCGTGCCACCACACTCGGAGTGTGGTCACCCACAGCCGGCATCATTCTCTTCCGCACCGCACTCACACGGTTCACCCGAAACCGACTGCGGCGGCGTGCACGCAAGTGATGAAGGGGATCGACGATGGAACCGCACGAACCGCACAACCTCAATCCAGGGCCAGGCCCCGATCCGTCCCGGGTCGCCGTGGTGGTCGCCGGTGCCGGAGCGCGCGGAGCCTACGAGGCCGGCGTTCTGTCCGTCGTCGTGCCATTCCTGCGCGCGGCCGGCATCACACCGGATCTGTTCATCGGCACCAGCGCCGGAGCGATCAATGCGACGCTGTTCGCCGCCGGCGCCCACCTGCCAGCCGACGAGCAGGCCGCCGCCGCCCTCGCGGTCTGGCGGAGCGTGGACATCGACGACGTGTTCCGGCCACTGATGTACAGCGGACCCGCCACGATCGCACGCTGGACCGGTCAGCTCTGCGGAATACCGGGGATTCGCCTGACGAGTCTGGTCGACACCACGCCACTGGCCCGGACCGCCCACCGATTGGTCGACTGGCGACAGCTCGCAGCGAACCTCGACGACCGACGGACGTCGCTGGCGGTGGTGACTACCTCGGCCGCCGACAACCGGACGGTGGTCTTCGTCGATAGGAACGGTGCCGACCCGCTCCCGCCACCGGACGCCAACCGCGCGATCGACTACCGCGATGTGCGGGTCACCGCCGAGCACGTCCGGGCCTCCGCCGCGATTCCGGCACTGTTCCCCGCGGTCGAAGTATCCACCCCCAACGATGCGCGAGGCTGGTACGCGGACGGTGGGATCCGGCTCAACGCCCCACTCAAACCGGCGCTGTCCCTGGGCGCGCACAAGTTGGTCGTCGTCGCCACCCACCCGGCGGTCTACCCCCCAGTGCCCAACACCGGCGAGGAGCCGGGACCACCGGATGTCGACGACATGGTCGTGCGGGTGCTCGATGCCGCTCTGGTCGATCGGATGGTCGAGGATCTGCGCACCCTCGGCAAGATCAACGAATTCGTCGCCGATGGTCGCCGGACCGGCACCACCACTACGTCGATGTGCCCTACCTGTTCTTCGGCCCCGAGACGCGCGGTTGCCTCGGCACCCTCGCCGCCGAGACATTCGACGACCGGAACCGGTGGCCGGCCGGCGCATGGCGCATGCTTCGCAATCCGGACCTACTGCTCCTGGGACGACTGCTCGGTGGCGACGGCGCCCGCCGCGGAGACCTCCTCAGCTACCTGCTCTTCGACCGCGGATTCATCAACGCCGCAATCTGTATGGGACGACGGGACGCACACCTGCTCCTGGCAGGCACAGACCAACCACCCTGGCTCACCGGAGCGCCGAAGCACGTCCCGCCCCAGCGGATCTCCGTCCACGCCGCAATGCAGACGCACGGCGCAGGAATCGGCGCCGAGACCACCGACACTGCCTGATCGGATCCTTATCTGCTCGCACTTCCCGGCGAGGTCGACCTCGGGCGCGGCGGTCGCGTCGCGGACGGTGGCCACGAACTGTGCCAGCTGGCCGGCGCTGACCGTCATGTCCTCGGTTCCGTAGTTGTCGCCCCCAGGCTCGCCGCCGTAATTGAGCGCGAACACGCAGTACCCCGCGGCGGCCAGTCGCGGACCGAGCGCCGCCCAGTCCGAGTACGCGTTCGAGTCCGTGCCGTCCACCAGCACCACTGGTCTCGGATGCACGGCGGTGGGGGTGCAGGTGAAGTCGTTGACGCCGGGCGGAACCGATCCCGGGTGCTGCCGCGCGTACCGGGCGGCATCGTGATGCGTAATGTGGGCGGGACCGGCTCGGTCCGGGACCTGCCACACCGAAATCGCCCCGGGTAGGTCCGGAACCTCCTCCGCCGCCGCGACCGGCGCCCAAAGAACGCTCATCGCCAGCCCCATGCCCAACGCAGCGCCCGCGCGGCCGTTCACCTCGTCTGTCGATGTGCCCGCATCCTGTCGCCCCCTGCCCTACATTCGCGACCCGAATATTCGTGCCGACAAACCTAAGCACCGCTGAACCGAATCAGCTCCGGGGACAGTGTGGAATATGTTGAGCGCAAACACCATTAGGTCGAATCGTCCAGTTCCGCTGGGTCGCGTCGACCGGAGCGCCGGGGTCCCTCGCTCCCGTGCTGCTCTTCCTGGTGCCCGCGTTCGTGTTGCTGGTCAACTGCCACACGATCGACTCCCGGCACCGCCCGAGGAGAATACGATCCGGATGCCCCGGGAGTGCCTTATGGCGCGACCGAGGTCCGCAGGATGCCCGACGGCGTCGGTCTCAGGACGCGGCTCAGCTGATCGAGCGGCACCGGCGTTTCGACCACTTCGTCCCACGGGTAGGTGTGTCGGGTGGCGTCGAGGAATCCGACAGCCTCGGCGAGGTGCCGAGGCTCGTAACTGTGACGTTATTCGATGGAAGTGGGCCGAGTGTGAGGGTCATGTCTCACCCGCCGCCACCCTTGTGTGCACCCCCGGGGGTCAGTCCCGTCGGCGCGCAGCGTCGGCGTCGAGCTGCGCGGCGAGCAATTGCGCCAAGTGGTCACCGCGACGATCGGTCAGATCCGACAACTGGGTCCGGCAGGAGTAGCCGTCGGCCAGGATCGTGGTGTCCGCGTCCGCCCCGGCCACGGCGGGCAGGAGGTGCTGCTCGGCGACCGCCACCGACACCTCGTAATGCCCCTTCTCCACCCCGAAGTTGCCGGCCAATCCGCAGCATCCGCCCAGCCGCTGAACCTGCGCGCCTGCCCTCTCGAGAAGCTGAGCGTCCGGACTCCATCCCATCACCGAATGATGGTGGCAGTGCGGCTGCGCGACAACGGACTTGCCTTCGAGAGACGGCGGTTCCCACCCTCGGTCCGTCAACAGTTCCGCGAGGGTGCGGGTTGCGTCGGCGACCGGTTCGGCCGCCGACCTACCGAGCAGTTCCGCGGCGTCCGAGCGCAACACACCCGTGCAGGACGGCTCCATTCCGACGATCGGAATTCCGGCCGCGGCACTACCGGACAGTGCATCCACGGTGTGGCCGAGGATCTTCTTCGCCGCGGTGAGCTGCCCGGTGGAGATCCAGGTGAGCCCGCAACACTGCTGCTTGTCGGTCAGTTGCGGCCGGTAGCCGGCGGCCTCGAGCACCTTCACCGTGGCGTGCCCGACCTCGGGGGTGAAGTAGTTGGTGAACGAGTCCACGAACAGCAGCACCGGGTCACCGGTCGTGACGCGGTCGTTCTCCGTGGCCTTGAACCAGGACCGGAACGTCTGCTTCGCGAACGGTGGGATGGTGCGGCGCTCGTCCACTCCGGCCGACGACAACGCCAGCGGTCCGATGCCGGGAACGCGCATCGCGGCGTTGACCAGACCGGGCGCGTGGCTGGCGATCTTCGCCCAGCGCGGAAGCCATCCCAGCGAGTAGTGCGAGGCGGGGCGGATGCGGCCCTTGTAGCTCTGGTGCAGCACTTCGGATTTGAACGCGGCCATGTCGACACCGGTCGGGCAGTCCGAGGAGCACCCCTTACAGGACAGACACAGGTCGAGGGCGTCGTGAACCTCGGGCGATCGCCAGCCACCGTCGATGTCGGTGCCGTTGATCATCTCCTGCAGCACGCGCGCCCGGCCGCGGGTGGAGTCCTTCTCCTCCCGGGTCGCCTGATACGACGGACACATCACTGCCCCGGTGGCGGTGTTGTCGGCCCGGCATTTTCCGACGCCGGTGCAGCGGTGCACCGCCTGGGTGAAATCTCCGTCGTCGTGGTGGTAGGCCAGGGCCAGGTTGCGGCGCAGGAGTGGGGCTGCGGGAATGCGCAGGTCCGCGTCGACCGGGTGGGGGTCGACCACCACTCCGGGGTTGAGGATGTTGTCCGGGTCGAAGACGTGCTTGACGGCAGCAAAGAGTTTCATCGCGTCCGGTGAGTACATCAGCGGCAATAGTTCGCTGCGGGCGCGGCCGTCCCCGTGCTCACCGGACAGGGATCCGCCGTAGCCGGCGACGAGTGTGCTCGCCGCGACCAGGAAGTCCCGGAAGATGC
>NZ_JBLWIT010000158.1:0-25096 GCF_048381435.1 Rhodococcus mengyinensis
CCGGCCTACAGCATGGGTCACGCCGCCGAGATCCTCGGCGTGACCCAGGCATTCCTGCGCAGCCTCGACGCCGCGAAGCTGCTCACCCCCGGACGCTCGGAGGGCGGCCACCGCCGCTACTCCCGATACCAGCTGCGTCTCGCCGCCCGAGCCCGCGAACTGATCGACCAAGGCACCGCACTCGATTCCGCGTGCCGCATCATCATCCTCGAAGACCAACTCGCCGAGGCCCGACGCATCAACGCCCAACTCCAGCAGGTCCAGCAGGCCCACGGGCCCTCATCCGGTCGGATCGGCCCCGCCATGGGATGAGACGGCACCGGCGTCGGTCGCTGAAGGTCGCGTCCTGCCAGCTCGACGTTGACCAACTGACCATCGCCCTGGGAGGCGAGTTGGAGTGGTGAGCGCGTCGTTGGTGACGTAGCCGGTCGAGTCATGGGAGTGCCTTTCTCGGAGGGTAGGAACTCGAATGTCTGTTGCCGAGTGGTACCACTGCATCCCACCGTGAAACAGCCACGGCACTGGGTGCCAGTCACCGTGTGGACCCGCTGCGGCACCGGTCGTTGCAGGCAGGGGTGCGCATGAGTTCTGTCCGTCGGCGTCCCGGCGGAGGTGGTCAGGTCGCGGCGCAGCGGGATGCGGATCTCAGGACCGTGTTAGCGCGTGGTGTGGGTGGGTAATGCGTAGAGGACGTCACCGCCCGTCCTTTTCCATCCGATTCCCATGTGTGAGGTACCCATGTCGACTGATGCGATCGTGCTTCTGAAGAACGACCACAAGGAGATCCGGAAATTGTTCCGGGATTTCCGCGGTGCGGGACCGAACGCCGAGGTGGAGAAGGGTCGCATCGTGAACAAGATCATCGAAGCGCTGACGGTGCATACCTATATCGAAAACGAGGGGATGTATCCGAAGGTGCGTGAACTCGTCCCGGATCTCGAGGACGACATCCTCGAATCCTACGAAGAGCACCACGTCGCGGACGTGCTGGTCGTCGAGCTGGCAGCGATGAAACCCGACGACGAGCGGTTTGACGCGAAGACCACCGTGCTGATCGAGAGCGTCGAGCACCACATCGAAGAAGAAGAGCAGGAGTGGTTCCCGAAGGTGCGAGAACAGCTGGGACGTAAACAACTCCAGGAAATCGGCGCGAGGTTGCTGGAATTGAAGGAGAAGGCGCCGAGGTCTCCATCCCAACCGTCGGCATTGAAGAAGACTGTCGACGCCGTCCTGAAGTAGGGGTGTGAGCGCGGACGGACGGCAGCGAACCATGCATCTGGCGGAGCGGACCCTCGATACCGCACGGACGCTGTTTGTGGGGATGCCGTTCCGGGTGGCCGCCGCGATGCGGGGCGGCGTCCGGGTTTTCCATCCGCGTGGCCTGGTCGCAACGGGGCACATCGAACTCGGCTCCCCCTGGTGGACGCTGAAGACCGGAACACCGATCGACGTGGTGGCGAGACTGTCCGGGGGAGTGGGAACTCCGTCGGGAGTACCGGACGTGCTCGGGCTGGCGTTGAAGATCCCGCTCGATCCGCCCGACACCGAATGGGATCTTCTGCTGGCCAGCTCAGGCACCTCGGCGGTGACTCGAATTCTCCCGCTCCCCGCACGGGGGTGGAGCAGCGCCCGGTACAGCAGCCTGATGCCCTATTCGTCGAACGGAACGGACACCCAATGGGTGCTGGCCGTCCCGGTGGGACCCCATCCAGCGACGACCTCACTGGATTCGCTGAGGCAGTCCCTCACCGACGCGCCGCTGCGGTTCCGCTTGGACCTGGTCTCGGCGACCGGGTCGCCCGTTCCGGCTGGGCAGGTGACGCTGACACGGGTGCAGGAGCTGACGGACGACGAGCAACCCACCTTCGACCCGGTACTCCACTGTCCACCGGGGTTGGCGCTGCGCCCCGCATGGCTCGCCGGGGTGCGGGTCGGCGCGTATCGGGGTAGTCGCCACGGCCGCGGCGACCCATCCTCGTAGATCTCGCCGAGTAACGCTCCGAAACGGCGTCTATGCATGCTGACGGCCGCGGATCACCACGATCTCTTCGCTGCGCTGATCCGCGGTGATGATGCCGCGGGACGCGAGCATGCGGCGACGCGCGGTCAGGACGGGACCGAAGGGAATCTCCCGCCGAGCGATGACGTCGACCCTCAAACCCTGCTCTTCGAGCATGACCTGGGACGTCGGGTGCCTGGGTGCAAATTCGGTCGAGGAGCAACCTGTCGGTGCCGGCATCCCAGGCGCGCGCCATGCCGGAGCCGGGGATTCGGTCTTCCTCAGAGGGCACGTACGGGGGGTGGGAGATCACCAGGTCGAAGCATTCGCCCCGGACGGGCACGGTGAGGCTGCCCTGTAACACCGGATCGTGTGCCCGTGCACGCGAGCGTTGATACGTAAGTACCGCGCGGCGCGAGATGTCGATCGCGGTGACGCTGCCGGCCCCCCAACTCGGCTGCCCGAACGGTGAGCGCTCCGGTACCGGTGCAGATGTCGAGGACACGCGTTTGCGCGTCTGGTGGTCCGCCAGGGTGCCAGCGAACAGCCAAGTATCGTCCTGTGGTGGATAGCCCCGGGATCGTAGGATCAAGACAACTCCTCATGCCTTCGGGACCGAAACGCCGCACTTATCAGCGCAGTGCGTCTTCGAGCAAGAACAGGGCATGAGCGGTAGTCGCTTCCACCACGTCGCCGGGATCTCCATCGAAGTGCCGCAGCTCGGTGCGAGCGGAACCGTCGACAAAGACCCCGAACCACACGGTCCCCGGTGGTTGTCCGTCCTGAGGTTGGGGCCCGCCGGCACCGGTGACCGCCACCGCAAGATCCGCGCCGAGCAACTCCGCTACTGATGTCGCCATCGCGCGGGCACTGGGTTCGCTGACAACCGGTCCGTCTGGAACCTGCAGTAATCCATGTTTCACCGAGCTGGCATAGGCCACGATGCTGCCTCGATACCACTCGGACGACGACGGCGCGGCGCCGAGAACGGAGGAGATTCTCCCGCCAGTCAATGATTCCGCGGTCGCAATGGTGAGTTGCCGATCGCGCGCCACGACAGAGATCCGTTCCGCACGCTCGTCACAACTACTCACTCGCCGCGCCCCGGCCGATGCGGTGAAGTCCAGATACACTGGCCATTCCGGCCGCGAGCACAATCACCAACACCATCACATTGATCATCGGACCTCCACCTCGTGCTTCGAGCAGGACTCGTTGCTGACTCTCCCGGACTGCAATTCCTGCGAGTAGTGCACCGCTCGCCTTCGACATTCAGTCGCCGGCGCCGATACTTTTCGGCGGCCCCGCCGGCTACAGGCTGAACCGGGGAGCCTGGCCGTCATCGCGTCCGGACACGACGACGACGTGAGTACCGAAATACCCCGCGACGAGTAGGCGCAATCCCAGAATCGCAATCGCCATACACGGGAGTGCCAGTCGGCAGAACCACTGCGCGCCATCTGACGATGAGCGAGGGGGTGCGGACCGGGCCCCCACAAGCTCGTATCGACGACTCGCGGAGTCCCGGTTCGGCCCGAAGTGCAGGAAGAATTAGGGACAGTCCGCGAGTTCACGGACTGGACCCGAGGGAGCGCACCTGAAAGCCGCAACAGCCACCGAAGGGTGCTATCAATCAGGTCGACACACTGCGCATGCATATAATTACCCACCACCCTAGGAGCGCACGGCCTCCTTGGTTCTCAACCTTCGGGGCGGGCGTATACATCAGAGGTTGGGAAGCGCTGCGGCGAGGAAGACGACGCCGGCGGCGATTCCGAAAGTCCCGCTGAGGATGCCGAGGAGCGCTACCAATCCCTTGGACTCGTTCCCTTCGACCCCGGGGTGTCGGTTGGCGGCGATTCCGGCAGCGATGGCGCCGGCACCGAGCAGGATGCCGAATCCGAGCATCCAGAACATCACGTTCGACAGCGAGCCCAGCATGATCGAGAGGTCACTGCAGTATTCGCCGAGAGGACGACGCGGCCTGGTGGGCCAGGATGAGTGTGGCTCGGAATTGTGGCGATCGTGTCGGAACTCGGTCGTGGTGGCAGTCATCTTTCAGGTCCTCAGGGTACGGGCAGTGGATCGGATGCGTTTGTCCGGCATCGGGTTCGGTCCAGCGGNCGGTGTGTCGCTGGACCGAACCCGGGTGCGTAGTATCAGGCTTCGATGGGGGTGCGGTCACCGCATGCGACGGGTGAGCCGCTGCGGGTGATCTCGATGCGCCGCGGTTTCGCTCGTTCGGTGACCGGCAGGATTACGCTGAGAACACCGTTGTCGTAGCTCGCCGAAATGCGGGCGACGTCGATGTTCTCTCCGAGCGATACCTGGCGCCGGTAGCGGCCGCTGAAACGTTCCGATGTCAACCACCGCACACCGTCGTCTGCCTGGCTTCGATGGGCGGTCAGGGTCAATACCCCGGCGTCGACATCGATGTCGATCGAGCCGGGGTCGATGCCGGGCAGATCGGCTCGGGGTGTCGCCTCCCGGGTCCACCGGAGACTCTCGGTGACCCGATCGGCTCTGTCGGCGGGTTGGAGGAATGGGAAATAGGCCTGTTCGGCTTCGAAGGGTGGGAATCATCGATCTCGCCGTGAAGCAGACGGTGGGCGTGCCGGTGGGTTTGCTTACTGGGAAAAGCGCGTTACCGTGTAGAGCAGAGGTTGAGTTCACAGCCCGGCAGACAGTGTCCGTCACCGGCTACGATTCTCGGCCTTTCTTTTTGGGTTTTCTCGGGTCGGTCCCACCCTGGAGGAACCTCATGACCTATTTCCAGTCAGTCGTCGACTCTCCGGAACGGGTGCAGTCCTGGTTTGCGGACACCTGGCGGTGGAACACCACCGCTGCCGGGGCCACCGAATCCCGCATCGACATCGACGAGCCCCCCCGGCGGCCCGGTCGTGATCCGGGAACGTGGACGCGGTCACCGTGCCGGCGTACCTCGAGATCGCTCGCTTGTCGCCGGCTTCAGCAGGGGGCATCTGACCACGCAAAAATAGACCGATTGGTATTTTAAGTTTGTTGTCTCGTGCGCCGAGCATAGTGGCCGGTCTCCGGCGCAAGGACTCGCCGCGGACCAGACTGCCCACCGACCGTCATCGCGGAGATGTGGCGCATCTTGGAGTCCTCCCGGGAGGTCGAGTCGTCGTTGTTTTTCTCGCCGGAGGGGGCGCGTGGCCGGGACCGGGCGCGGCGCGAAGCGCACGCCAAACGAGTCTGCCCGGCCGCCCGAGAACACGAGAGGCACGTCTGCCGTGCAGAACCGAACTGAAATGAGTTGACACCGAGCTGATGACTTCTGTACCTGCTGAGAGTTTGACATGAGATGGTTTCTTCCCGCGCGGACCGATATTCAGACGCAGCGACCAAGTTCGGGTGCATGGGGAACCTGGCTGCGCAGTGCCCTCCAGCAGCCGGGGTTGGTGTCGGCCGTCAAATGCACTGTGGCGGTGCTTATCGCGTGGTGGCTGGCCGATCGAGTGCTGCAGAGTCCCGAGGCCTTCCTCGCGCCCTACGCCGCCCTGTTCATCATCGGCACCACGGTCCGCAGCTCGGTCGCCGCTGCCGCACGTCAGGTCACCGTCGTAGTGCTCGGTGTGCTTGTGGCCGCGCTGGCGACACAGACCTTGCCCGAACTCGCCGCCATCGCAGGTGCGGTCGCAGTCGGTACGATCCTCGGCCGCAGCCGGTGGCTGGCGCCGGACGGAATGTGGGTGGCGATCACCGCGCTGTTGGTGTTGCTGTACGGCACGGCAACAGATGCCACCCTGGTGTTTCATCGTGTCCTCGACGTCACAGTGGGTGTGCTCGTCGGTGTCGCGGTCAACGCTCTCGTCCTGCCTCCTGACAGGCTCTCCACGGCGCGTGATCTGATTCTGCAACGTGCCGAGGAACTCTCCGCCCTGCTCGCCGATCTTGCCCACGGGCTACGGTCCGGGCGCCACGATAGTGATCGAGGGCGGCAACGGGTGTGGGATCTACACAAGTCGACCGGCGCCGGCGCTGCACTGAGTGAGGGTCGGGAAAGCCTGCGAGGCAACATGCGCAGCGTCGGCTGGGCCAGAGTCGGGGGATCTCGGGTGTACCAGCCGATAGCTACGATTCTCGACGACACGTTGCTGCAGGTGTCAGTGCTGGAGGTCGCAGTCGAGGCACTCACCGCCTCCGAGGATCGGTTGGAAGGTTCCACGGCGCCCATTCCGGATCAGCTTCGGTGCGAAGCAGCAGGGCTGATCGAGGGGTTCTCGGCCGCATTCGACAAACTCACGTGGGATCCTGCCCACCATCGAGAGCCCTATCTTCACGTTGTGCATACAGCTCTGCCTGATGCCCGCTCGCGCCTCGAGTCCTTCAGGGAGACAGTCCAACGGCGCCAACCCTCATCCGGTGCGTTGCAGGCGATCGCGTTGGCGGCGGATGGTCTGTGGGCCGCCCTGACCGTGCTGGATAATTTCGACGAGCAGCGGGAGCATCATTAGTTCCAGGTGCAGTCGACAGGGCCGGCCATGGTGGATGGTGATCGCCCCGTGGGGCGCAGAGATCTGTCACATCAACCGCAGCGGTGGAACAGGGGGTGGGAGTAGCTGACCGTCGTTTCACCGAGGCGGTGCGGCTCGATCAGTTCGCTGTGGTGGGCCCGCCCTCGGGCGTCCGTGGTTCTGTTTCGTATTCGCTGGTACTCCAGTCGACTCACTTCTTCGGCCATCGCCTTTGATCAGTTCATCTAGGACGCGGCGCTGTCGATCGCCGAGAAGGTATGCCTCGAAGGGGCGTGTAGAGACCGAGCCGTGCGGTTGCGTTCCACGCCGCCCGCTGTAATTGGCCGAGTGGGATCGGCAGAACCGCGGCGAAGCGCTCGAGCGTCTGCCGTTGCGGTCGGCCGTGTGTGCCGCCAATAGCCGGCGAACGTGCCGTGCGGGAGTCGGATGCCTCGCTGCTCGGCAATGTCGGCTGCCTGTCTGGCACTCACTGGTTGACAGTTCAGCCGCTCGCCTAGCTCGCTCGCGGTGGCAGGCGGGCCTCCGAGCATGCGCGGCCACCGATGCCCGAATCCCAACGCACGTGGTACCCGCCTCCTTGATGGAACCACCGACCCGTTAACGACCCGGGCGATGGAGGTGAGCGCCGATGCCCCCCACCTGCGGGGTTCCTGAAGAGTGGCGGCGCCGTCGCCAAGGCGGGTCTCACGTGGGTCCGGCGCCGCTCTTTGTCCGGTAGCCGGTGCATCGTGGCCACGCAGGTCCGGCGTACGCGGGTAGTGGAGAGGTAACGCTACTGCGTGTGAATCAGATCACATATGTGCGTGGTTGCTGAAAACATCGACGCGGCCGCTCGCGGCGGCGCACCCCAAAAAAGCGACGAAGGCAGACTTCTCATGGCGACACCCACGAACCCGACGTTCTCCGTGTCCACACCTCGCACGCTGCGGCGACCCGGCGTGGTGGGCACCGCCGAAATCAAGGCGAGAATCGAAGCCATCTATGTCGACGATCGCCGACCCGTCACCCGCACTGCTCGCTGACACGGTGCCGGTGGAGCACGGACCGGAGATTTGAGTAACGACCAAACGTCGCGCTTCGGTCCTCCTGCTTACGCTCGAACCTGCTTTGCTCATCGACACATCGCCTCGACACCTCGACACCTCGACAGGACAGCCAGGATGGAACCGGCAGCGGCGGACCCTCGTCTATTGCTCACGGTGATCGAACGCGCTCCGGATCTGGTCGCCATCTCGGACTACGACAGCGGTCGCCTGCGCTATCTCAACCCCGCTGGCATGCACCTGATGGGGTTGGCCGCCGAGGCCGCGGTCGGGGCGCGCAGGGCGCCGGAGTTCTTCACCGACGTCGGGGTGGTGCAGGCGCCCGAAATGGAATCGGCCCTGCTCGAGCAGGGCCAGTGGGAGGGCAGGTCGGAGTTCCGGCATTTCGTGACCGGGGAACCGATCCCGGTGACCGTGTCGATCTTCGTGGTCCAGCACACCGAGGACCACCGTCCGGCGGTGATCGCCTGCATCGCCCAGGACCTGCGGACGGCGCAGGAGCACGAACAACGCTTGCACACGGCGATGGAGGCGGCGGCGTACCGGGCCCGCGAACAACAAGCCCTCGCCGAGCTGAGTCGGCTCGCCGTGGACGGCGACCTCCACGACGTACTCGCGGGCGCCGCGGACGCGGCCGCCGCGTTGGTGGGGGTCAACTGCGCCGCGGTCGCCCGGGCCGGTGAGTCGGGCGGCGTGTTGCGGGTGCTCGCCTACCGGGGGCAACCACCCGCACTGCAGGCCTTCGCCGCTGGTGCCGCTTCCCAACCGGGATATGCGGCGGCTCTCAACGAGACCATCATCTGCCCCGACCGCTACGGGGAGCACCGATTTTCCACCGACACCATGAAGACCCGGGGACTGCGGTCCGGGGTGTGCGTCCCCATCGGAAGCGCCGGGTCGGTGTGGGGTGTGTTGACCGCGCACAGTGTGCGCCCCCGGGAGTATTCCGACCGCGAGGTGATGTTCCTGCTCTCGGTGGCCGCGGTGCTGGCGGCGGCGGTCCGGCGTATCGAGGCGGAGGAGGGGCTGCGGTATCAGAGCGTGCACGATGTGTTGACCGGACTACCGAACCGGGCCCTGGCGCATCGGCGGATCGATGTGGCCTTGGAGGCGGCGCGCCGCAGCGAGTTCGGGGTTGCGGTGTTGCTGGTCGACCTAGACGGGTTCAAGATTCTCAACGACCGGCTAGGCCACGCGGTGGGCGATGACGCCCTGATCCGGTGGGCCGAACGGCTGCAATCGGTGGTGCGTCCCGCTGACACCGTGGCGCGGATCGGGGGCGACGAATTTCTCATCGTGTGCCCGGAGATCGGTTCGGTCGAGGATGCCATTGCAGTCGCGACCCGGGTCACCGAATTGCAGGTCGGCCCCGGTTCGGGCGGGCGTGGTCTTCGGTTCACCGCCAGCGTCGGCATCGCACTCGCCGGTCCGGACGGGACCCGTGAGTCGCTGATCCGGCGCGCGGACGCGGCGATGTATCAGGCCAAGGCCACCGGGAGTGGGTTCGCCGTGGCTCCATGAGCTGAATCGCCTTGCCGCTGAGTCGATTTTATGCTGACGTCGGGATGGTGGCTCGAGAAGGCGAGCGGAGTCTCCGACGCCATCCTGTCCCGCCACATTGCCACCGGCGTCTCGAGCCGGACGAGCCTCCCATGACCGGCTGCGAAGACCGCAATGTGTTGACGCCATCGCCGCGGTCATGGAGCGCACCGCGCCCGCCGACGCGTGCCACGCCTCCTCGCGCGCGTGCGATGAGTGGGCGGGACACGGTGCAGTCGTCTACCGTTTGGCGTAGTCGGCGACGCCGGTCCAGTCGATGACCACGCAGGGCTCATCACCGAGGATCCAGGCGTCATGTCCGGGCGGGCAGACCATGAGATCACCCGGCCCGAACTCCATGTCCTCTCCGTCGTCCATAACGATCTTCATGCGACCCGAGATGACGTAACCCATGTGAGCGGCTTGGCAGCTGTCGGTCTTGGCTATCGGTTTGACGTGTTTGGACCACTTCCAGCCGGGCTGGAAGGTTGCCCTCCCCACAGCGCCGGACGGGACGTTGACGAGTTCGAGCCTGCCCATGTCGTCCTCGAAGGGGCGGGTTTCCTCGGGTGAATTGAGACTCTTGCGGATGAGACCGGACATTGTTGTCCTCCCACGTCGTTGTGGCGGTACCGACTGAGGCGGCGGACCTTCGACCGCTAGATCGGAACCGCGCGCTGAAGCGAATTCCTCGTCCTCTGATTCTGGGCGGGCTCGCTGGCTGCCGCAATATCTAGCCTGGCCACGGGGTGAGTCGCTGCCGCCGACACGCTGGTGGCTGCTCGAGGATCGCGGTGTGAACGCTTGGATGGGGACGGATGCGCGGCGTACGGGCCCTACCAGGACATGCCCAGGGTGACCAATTGACGTCGCAGCATGAGTGTGAGACCAGGAATGTGTCCGGCACCACGGCCGTGGGGATGGTGAGTGGAACTCGCCTTAGAGTGGCTGTCTCGCTGGCGCGGGAAGCGCAGACACTGAACGGCGAACCCACCCTGCGGGTGCCACAATGAGTATGCGGGGGAAGCGGTCGAACACCCACTCCCGTCATCGCTAGCACGGACCCATGACCGGAACAAACGGAGCTGCGCCGTCCCGACAGGGCGGTCCCGCCCTGGACGGCATCAATGGCCAAGGCCAAGGTGAGGCAGAAGCTGGACGGAGTGCTCGGGCTCGGGTCACAGCCGACCTGGTCAGCGGGCACCGCCGAGGTACGACGCCAGGTTCGCTAGGGAGGAGGGATCCCGGCCTCGTGCCCCTTGGTCGATGCCGGGTGGCACGTCAGTGGCGGTGACGATCACCTCGGTCCCGTCACCGGCGGCAATGAGGTGCCAGGTTATCGTCATGGTGCCGCGTACGACGGGTCGTCGGCTTCGAACACCGTCCGCTGTACTACTCGCTTCGGTGGCGTCAGGTCGGTGCGGGAAGGCGTGTTGTGCAACGACATTCCGGCATTGTTCAGACAGGTCCTCGGCCGAGCCGGGCTCGGGGGTGACAGGCGTGAAGGGGAGATGGTGGGTGAGAACGAAGCATCAACGGGTGCATGCAGTTTGGTGCCAAGATGGCGATCTGTGTCAGTCGCACTATTTGCCGACATGCACCGCACACTTTGCCGGTCGCTCGTTGACTCACATTCACGATTAGTCTGTGCGGTGATAGATACGTCCGAGAAGGCCGTCCGTGCGTCGGCGGCCGTGACTGCGGAAGGCAAGCGGAGTTGGCAATGAACGTTATCAGCGGTGCCGCGCGCGCCGCCAGAAATGCAGTCGGGGTTCTTCGGGACGCGGGTGAGGGCGCCTGGTCCTTTACGAGCAGCAAGCTGCGGCGACGGACGCAAACATCTGAGGAAGCCAGAGCCGGACGCGAGGTGGAACCCCAGTTCACTACCGAACCCGAGTCGGAGCCGATCACATCCGAGGCGCCGACCGCGAAGAAGGCTGCGGCCAAGGTACCTGCGAAGAAGGCTGGTGCCGCCAAACCGAGCCGGTCTGAGACGGCGCCCGCCAAGGGAGGCTCCAAGGCAATTGCCGAATCGGCGCCGTCCGAGGTGGTGCCCGCGAAGAAGGCTGCGGCCAGGGTACCTGCGAAGAAGGCTGCGGCCAGGGTACCTGCGAAGAAGGCTGGTGCCGCCAAACCGGCCCGGTCCGAGGCGGCGCCCGCGAAGAAGGCTGCGGCCAGGGCGCCTGCGAAGAAGGCTGCGGCCAGGGCGCCTGCGAAGAAGGCTGCGGCCAGGGCGCCTGCGAAGAAGGCTGCGGCCAAGGTACCTGCGAAGAAGGCTGGTGCCGCCAAACCGAGCCGGTCTGAGACGCCGGCCGCCAAGCGAGGCCCCAAAGCAATCGCGAAACCGCCGCCGTCCGAGGTGGTGCCCGCGAAGAAGGCTGCTGCCGCCAAACCGGCCCGGTCCGAGACGGCGTCCGCGAAGAAGGTTGCGGCGAAGGCGCCTGCGAGGAAGGCAGCTGCTCAGGCGGCCGCGCAGAAGGCCGCGGCCGCCAAGCCGCCCATGGGGAAGGCTGCGGCCAAGGTACCTGCGAAGAAGGCCGCTGTCGCCAAACCGGCCCGGTCCGAGACGGCGCCCGCGAAGAAGGCTGCGGCCAGGGCGCCTGCGAAGAAGGCTGCGGCCAGGGCGCCTGCGAAGAAGGCTGCGGCCAGGGCGCCTGCGAAGAAGGCTGCGGCCAAGGTACCCGCGAAGAAGGCTGCGGCGAAGGTTCCTGCGAGGAAGGCAGCTGCTAAGACGGCCGCGAAGAAGGCCGCGGCCGCCAAGCCGCCCGTGGGGAAGGCTGCGGCCAAGGTTCCTGCGAGGAAGGCTGCTGTCGCCAAACCGGCCCGGTCCGAGACGCCGGCCGCCAAGACACCCGCAAGGAAGACTGCGGCTGCCAAGAGGGGCGGCGAGGCAGCTGGGGTTCCTCCCGAATAGTGACCATCGTTCCAGCGAGACCGTCGGACCGGCCTTTTCGGTGTCCATTATTGGGGAACGCGTCACAATCGAATCCAGGTGAGTTCGATGCTGGATCCGGGAAAGCGGTTGACAGGATCGGTGCTCGACCGGTCGTGACTCGGTTCAGGTACTGCGCGTTGACTACCCAGCCCCGCAGGACGGTCATCTATTCCGGTAGCCAGGGCGCGCTGGTGGGCGGTGAGCAGCAGGTGTTCGAATCGGGCACGTAGCTCGGTGTCGGGGTCGCACTTGCTGAACCCGGCGACGAGTTGTTCGGCGATGGTGCGGAGTCGGGTGTTGGTTTCCTGGGATCACCAGGTCAGCACTTTGTACGCCCGGTCTACGGGGATGCCGTAGATCCGCATCAGCGCACCATTGGCTTGCTCGATCACCGACCGTGATTGGGCGATTTCGGCGACTGCTTCGTCGACCGAGTCTTTGATGTCGCTGCGGGAGGAGTCGGTGATATCGATGTAGAACCCGTCGCGCCGATCACTTGACCGGTGTCGTCGTGCAGGCGGTCGCCGACGACACGACCTGGTGAATCGTGCCGGTCGTGTCGATGATCCGGTGTTTGCTGTTGAACGGTTCGGCGTCGTTGATCATCAGGTCCAGGTCCAGGTCCAGGTCCAGGTCCAGGACCAGGGCGACGCGCGGGTGATCGGGATGCTTGTGGGAGAGCAGCAGTTCGGTGGTCGGCGCCACCTCGCCGGGTTAGTAGCCGTGCATCTGGGCGACGGCAGTGGACCATTCCCACCGCTGCCCGTACAGGAGGACCGGAAGCTGCCCACCAGTTGCGGCTCACCGCCCAACACCTGTTCTGAATCCACGCCCACTCGTAGCGCATCGGTAGCGGGGGAGTTGCACGGGCGGTCCGGCCGGGACCGGGCCCGACCACCGCGCGCGGGTCGATACCCACGGGGGCTGGGACGGGTCTTCCGTCCAAGCGGTAGCCAGCGTACTGTCCCCCCGCGCCGTGATGTCCCGTAGCTCCGGGCGAGGACGACGAAGGCAAACCGTTGCTGCAAGCGTCGACAACGCGGTCCAGGAGAGGAACTGGGGCCGCAAGTAGTTTCATTCTCCTGCCGGGGCCGCGCGCGTTCCGGCGACAGGTGCGGGGCCTCGCCCTCGGCCCGCGCGCGGCGGTGGCGGCCCCAGAGCGGAAGGGGGGAACCGCTCGAGGGTCTGGCCGCTCGCGGTCGGCCGTCGAGCCGCGGGCAGCGTGCGGGTGAGATACCCCGAACCGGGCGCCATTATGCGCGCCGCTCAGGCGAAAACAGGGGGAGAAGGAGGAGGCACTGCCCCGGGCGGGGCGTGGACGCCCATGGTAGGCAACTTCTCGCAGAAAATCTCCGGATGGAGTGAGGCCACCGAGCGTCAGCCCGATCGCTTCGGCGAGCGGGCCCTCCTCGACGCGCTCCGCTGGCTCGACTTCGCCTTCGACGCCGACATGCCGAATACGGATACGGGACTTCCGCAGGATTCGAGACCTGATCTGACCTGTATTGGGGTGCTTCCCCCTTGCACCTCTCCACCGGTGCGGCGGTGGCCGGTCGGGTTGCCCTCGCAGCAGTTGGCCGCACCGGTGAGCCGGACCTGTTCAGCGCCGCCGCGGTGATCCTGCGGGCCATGCTCGCCGATCGGGTGGTCGAGGATCTGCACCGTGTCGAGGCCCGCAACGCCGAGGCGCATACCCGGGCCGGGCCCCACCGGCGCATCGACGTCGAATTCGCTGGTCCGCCCCTGGACCGAGCGAACTCGCTCGCCGTCCTCGCCGAAAGAGATCCTCCGCCGGTCGTTCCGTGGACTGCGGCGCTTGCGGAACCCACAACTGACCCTGCTGGCCCGGTGCTTCGGTGGGTGAGGCGACCCGCCCCGCGATCCTGCTCAGCTTCCTGTTCTTCGACCCCGCCTTCGCCATCCCGGCGACCGCCCTGGGGCGGGCTGACGGCAGGCTCCGGCAGTATCCCCGACCGACTTGACGCACTGACTAGGTTCACAGCGACACGTGGGGCGAATAGGTTTCCGGGGGAGTTGACGATTCGATCCGGTAGTCCGTGAGACGGCCAAACCGGTGACCGAGTCTACTGGCGCGACAGGCGCATGCCCGTCGACGCGCGCGTGCCGCGCGTGCAGACACCCTGAACGATCAGGTCAGGTGGACGGGTTCTCGACGCTGTAGACGAAAGGTCGGGACACCCGCCACCGGTCTTCAACGACCACACATCCGGAATTTTGATGTCCACAGATCCGGAGATCTCATGTCTGTCGGCCCGGGCTTCCTCGTGTCCGTTGACACCGGTCAGCTCCGCTGTGATCGATCGCGGGTTCACGGTGCCGAACGTCGTCTGGTCTGCGCCGTCAGCCAGACGGCCACCTTGAACCAAGATTAGGTCCGCGCCCGCCCCTCCAGAGCCGTGTGGATGTGGTCACGAGCACAGAGAGCGCCCGACCGTGACCACGTGTGGCGGCACTGCAGCCCAACCTCATTGGGACCCGGGTAGTCCCGTGTATTCCCCGGCGGGACGGGTACCCGAAATCCGACGGGGATCAGCAGCCTCCCGCCTGGTCGCCCCTTTCACGGAAGGTGAGTGCGATGATCAATCTGTACTACCCACTGGTCAGGGCAATCTCGGTCACTTCTGACACTCAGCGTCTCAGCCGGATGATGCGTGCATCATCCACAACGTATGAGGCTTCGCAATGTCATCGGAGGTGAGGAAGTCCGGGGCGGGCTGTTGACAACCCGCGCCGATCACATCGTTCGGCGGCCAACGCGAATGACCGATCGCCCCACCCACAACTTGATTCACCGTCCGCGACAGCGCTTCCCCTCGTGCGGACTTCGGTGCCAACTTCTGGTGCTCGCCAGCCTTATACCGACCCCCGTACCGTCGAGGTACTTCCGTTCGTCCGATGTCATCATGATGTTGAAGAGACCGCGGTCGAGTTCTGGGCGGGAGGATGGGAGAGTCCTGGGGCCAACCTGATCCGCCCGATATGTGGGCGGTTTCAGGCGCGCTGCCCTACACCTGTCGCGAATTCCCGTACCCGGTTCGCCGTGGTGTCCGGATTCAGGGGCGGTGTGGGTAGTCCTGCTCCGTCGTGAACTCCGAGCAGGAACTCGCGGAGCGTCTCATGGGGTGAATGTCGAGGTGTCCAGTTCAACTCGTCACGAGCTCGAGAGCAGTCCATCAGCGGGATGTGCAGGGCCGTCTCGAACAGTCCCGGCGAGGCGGGGATGACGTGGAGGTGCCAGCCCACCGCCACGGCGGAGCGGACGATGAAGGGGGCGACTCGCACACGGCGGGCACCGAAGGCTTTTGCGAGGAACGCACCGTCCACGGGTGGCTCGGCGGCCAGATTGAACGCGCCGTGTACCGGGTTCACCACCGCTGCCGCGTATGCGGAGGCTGCGTCCTCGGTGTGGAGCACCTGCACCCGCAAGTCGTCCACGAAAGGCACCAGTGGAATCCGGTCCGGATGCACGAGTCGGCGGGGGAGCAGCGGGCCGAGGAACAATCGGCGTTGCGACGTCGCTGATTCTCGTTTGAAGATGAATCCGGGGCGTATCCGCACTACACGGATGCTCGGATGCCGGGTTTCGTACGTATCGAGCCACCGCTCGAGGTACGCCTTTTCCCTGGGGTAGGCGGCTCCGGGCCAGCCATGGGTCGGCCACCTTTCGTCGACCTTCTCATCCGAGGGTCCGGGGGAGTACGCGGCCACCGAGGACGCATAGACGACGGCCGGGACCGACTCCTCCGCCGCTGCTTCGAAGACCCGGATCGCGCCGAGGACATTGTTGTTCCACGTGTCCTGCGACCGATGGGTGGGCTGGAACAACCACGCGAGATGGACCGTGACATCCGCGCCGCGCACCACCTCGTTCATGTTGTCGTGCGCTGCGTCCGCGGTGAGGAACGTGGTGTGCGATGGGTTCCAGCTGCTCGGGCGTCGCGCGACGCCGATGATCTCTGCAATCGCCGGTTCGCGGCTGAGCGCATCGATGACACTGGTTCCCACATTGCCGGTCGCACCGATCACGACGACCTTCAATCCGCGCGAGCTACTCATGCTCACCCGAATACCCTTCACGAGGAACCGTAACCGCCACATCGATACCGCCCGTTTCGCAAAGCAGGTCAGCTTCTTTCGCGCGCATTTCGGTGGCTCCAGCCGGCACTTGACCCAGGCATATGGGTAGACCAGTTCCCGGAGGGGTAAATACCGGGACAGCACAGTTCGCCCTGAACGGCAGCTGGGCACGGCTCAACGAGCCGGCGACATGATTCGGGGCCGGTCACGTTCGTCAGCATCCTCGTATCGCTCGCGATCGAGGAGTTGTTCGTGCGGGTCCTGGTCGGCTACGACCTGAGCCAGATGATGCACACCGATCAGCAGCTGATTCTGCATCGGTGCAGGTCGGGAACCGGCTGGACTGCGAAGTCTGCCTGGAGTCGTTCCGCCAGATGGGCGGCACCGACATCATCGTCACCAAGAACCTGATCACCGACCAGCACGAGGAACCGGTGGCCACCACCCGCACCACACTCATCGCCCGCACCGGCGGGGTGGCCGATCCGGAACTGGCCCGGGTGGTCGCCGCGGTGATGATTCACAAAGCACCCACACCGACGGCTTCGACTCGATACGACCACACATGCCGCGCTCACGTTGCAGGGGGAAGCCGCCAGCCGCGACTGTACTCGAGTTGGAGAGGCACCCGGACAACGGTGAGATCGCCGAGCGCGCCTGCTGCGGAACCTCGTGTCGTTGGTACGTGCCGAACTGTTCCAGATAGCCGGCCCAGCTCGGGGTTAATGTCTGCCGCATCGGCTCGTCGAAATCGGTGGTGGCCGCGGCGAAGTCGTCGCGCACGATCGCGTCGAGGATGTGCACTGCCGCTCGTCGTACGAGGATGTCAGAGCTGTGGTTGTCGCTGGTGCGGCCGTGGAGGTGGACGGCTCATCGGGCGTGTGGGCTGCCGCTTGTGCATCCGGTGGACAGCGTGAGTGCGGCGACGGCCGCGTAGACCGCGGTGAGCAGGACACACCGGATTGCTCCGAGCGGATTATCGGGGTCCGGGGAGCCACGGACATTTCCCCGCGTAGGCAGTACCTGCGCGGTTGTGTCTGGGGGAGGTGGGGTACCCGAATGTCAGGACTGCTACGCGAGTGCCGGATGTGCGTGGATGGTCGACTGCCCGTCGCGGTGGTCCCGACTGCCCGCCGCCAACGGTGGCCGCGTGAACCTGGAAGTGTCGAACCGAAGGTCGGGGCGCCGGAGGAATACTCTCGTGACCGATGTTGTCACGGTCGATGAGCACGGGCGTTACCGCCTGCGCCTGGAACGCCATCTGGATCACGCTCGCTCGGAGGTGTGGCGGGCGCTGACGAGTGTGCGATGTCCTCCTCGTCTGGCGCAGGTGGCACCGCGCGCCGACCCGCCAAGGTTACTCGAGTACAGAACCGCGGACACCGCGGTGCGGTGGGAGATCGCCGACGATGGCCGCGCCGGGTCGGTGCTGGTCTTCACCCAGGTCTGCGGCAGCCGGCAGGACGGTGTCGACGAGATGGGGTGGTGGTTAACCGCCCTCGAGGTGCTCGGGGAGTGGCTCGACGGCGATACGCACACCGACTTCCCGCGCCGGGCCCGGTGCATGATTGAGCGCTGCCGCTGCGCATTCGGGTGAGCGTCGGGTGACCTCAGCGGGGTGCCACCGGTGGCCTCTGGTTCCGGACCGCGTCCCAACCTCGCCGGATTGACGGCGTCCGCGAGACGGGAGGTCTACTCGTCGGCCTCCGCGAGATCGAGCGGGAAATCGATGTGG
Organism: Rhodococcus mengyinensis; assembly: GCF_048381435.1. Lineage (NCBI taxonomy): Bacteria > Bacillati > Actinomycetota > Actinomycetes > Mycobacteriales > Nocardiaceae > Rhodococcus > Rhodococcus mengyinensis. Next base: position 17,849 of record NZ_JBLWIT010000158.1, read on the forward strand.
TCGGCTGCCGAGGGCTGATCGGGCGGTTTACGGTGTTGTGCGGTTTCGCGATCGCAGTGGACGTCCGTGGAGGAGGGGCGCCATGTCTGCGAAGTTCGAGCTGTTCAAGACGCCGCCGGCCAGTTCCGGTTTCATTTGAAGTCGGCGAACGGCGAGGTCATCGCGGCCGGTCAGGGCTATACCTCCAAGGCGGCGGCGCAGAACGGCATTTCGGCGATCAACGACAATGCCGCAACCGCTGCCACCGAAGATCTGACCGGACCGCTGGTGTACGCCGGCGCACCGACGAGGTGGGGTCGCCCGTGGAGTCGGGAGGGGCGGAGGGACTTCGCTGGGGTGCGGATCTATTCGTGGGGTTGTGGGTGTTCGGTGAGTTGGTGCCGGAGGCGGTCGCGCATCTCGTGCGTGCTGATGTCGGCGAGGTGGGTGAGGATTTGGGTGCCGGTGGAGGTGGGGTCGGCGAGGAGGGCGAGCAGGAGGTGTTCGGTGCCGATGATGTCGTGTCCGAGAAGCGAGGCTTCTCGCAGGCTGTGTTCGAGGGCCTTTCTCAGGGTCGGAGTGAGGGGAGGCCCGGCACATTCGCTGTCGCTGTTCGGGTAAGCGGGGATCTCGTCGAGGGCGCTGTCGATGTGGGGGCTGGTGATCCCCCAGGAGGTGAGGGTGGCAGCGGTGGGGTCGCCGGCGGCGAGGATACCGGTGAGGAGGTGTTCGGTGCCGACGTGGTTGTGGTGGTGGGTGCGGGCCGCGTCGGAGGCGAGGACCACGGCGCGGCGTGCTTGGTCGCTGAATTTCTCGAACACCGTTGATCTCTCCTTCGGCGAGTCCCTGCGCGGGGGTGGAGCCGTTGCTTTCCAGTATCCCGTGTGGGGGCGCCGAGCCTGCAAGGATGAGTCGTCCAGGGGTGGGTGATTGGGGGCGGGGGTTACCGCTGCGGGGTTTCGGTGCGTCTGCAGCTCCGCGCTGACAGGCGTGAAGACACCCGGTGTGCCGACCCCGGGCCGACATCAGGACACTTCGCCTTCGCTGTCGGTCCTTTCGCCTGTCGAAACGGCGAGCAGTCGTTGTCTGGCGAGGCCTTCGAGTCCGGGTCGATTCGGGTCGGCCGGGGAGTCCGAGCCTCTCGTTTCGCGGCAGCACTGGCGCACGATCTGCGTCACCCTCTGCAGTGGCACCCGGCCGTCGAATTCGCCGCACAGCCGTTCGACGACGTCGGCGTAGGAATCGGGCACAGTAATCACCACCTCGAGCAAGACCCTGTCACCACGTACCCCGGACCGGTGTCCGGCAAAACGGTAGCTCGGTGGGTGTCGGGACAGCGATGGCTCCCGTGAACAGGGGCCAGGTCTCACCGCAGGTGGGGGCGACTGCATCTGTCGAGAGATCCGCTGCTATATCCCGCGGAGCAGCCGATCCGATTCTCACGGACGGCGCGTACGTCGAACGCGATTCACACCGCGTCTGCAGAGTGAATGTTCGCCTCCGCGGCGAACACGATGTCCCGATTCCCGTGTCAGGTCAGGGCGCTGCCGGCCTGCCATTGCTCCCACGGCACGGACCAGTCGCCGTTCTGCCACAGCTCGAGCGGGGCCCCACCGGTGTTGCGGACCTCGACGATGTCGCCGGGCACGGAGAAGTCGTAAAACCAGCGGGCGTTGTCGGGGCTCAGGTTCAGGCAGCCGTGCGAGACGTTGGTGTTGCCCTGCGCCCAGATGGTATCGGCGAGTTCGTGGAGGTAGATGCCGTCGTTACTGATGCGGGTGGCGTAGTTGATCGATTCCTTGTACCCGAGGCGGGAGTTCACCGGAAGCCCGTAGGTGGACGAATCCATGATGACCGGGTTGGCCTTGTCGATGACGGTGTAGATGCCCGGTTGAGTCCAGAACGAGAGGGTCTGCCCGCCCACGACTTCGGTGCCGCCCCGGCCCATCGACGTCGGCATCGTCCGGACTACCTGCCCGTTGTCGGTGACGGTGACCTGTTTGGTGGTGTCGTCGGCGACGGAGATGTGGGCGTCACCGATGGTGAACGAGGTGGTCGCGTCCTCCTGGCCGAAGAGGCCTTCGCCGAGCGCGATGCCGTAGACGTTGGCGCGGACGGTGACCTGGGTGCCGGGTGTCCAATAGTTCTCCGGTCGCCAGTGCACGTTCTGGTCGTCGGCCCAGTACCAGGAGCCGGTGACCGGGGGTGTGGTCTCCACGTGCAGGGCCTTCTCGGCGGCGACGCGGTCGGTGATCGGTTCGTCGAAATGGGTGACGATGACGATGCCGATACCGAAGGTGCCGCCGTCGGCGAGCAGGTTCCCGCCGCTGGTGACGAAGGTGGGTTTGGTCTGGTTCCCGGGGGTGACCGTGGAGAACGTGCTGGTCTTCTCGCTCCGGACACCCTGGTCGCCGACCGCGATGACCGCGAGGGTGTAGGTGCGGCCATAGCCGAGGGGCACGCCCGGTTTCCAGGACAGGCGATCGGGGGTGAAGATGCCCTCGACCAGCCGGCCCTCGTCGTTGGTCATGGTGACCGTCTCGAGGGTGCCACCGGTGGTGCTCACCGCTACCGGGTCCGTGGGGTTGACCGCGGGGGCGCCGTCGGCCGGGGACACGGTGATCTCCGGTCCCGGCGGCGGCGTGGCCGGTCCCGCGGGTTGGTTGGTGGAGGGTGCGCAGGCGGCGGCCACGAGAGCGAGCAGCAGGACTGCGAGGACAGCGGCGAGGTGACCGAGACGGCGACGGCGGCGGGCGTGCATGACAGTGATTCTCCCGTGCGGAAGGGTCCGCGCGCGTGCAGTCGCTATGCGACGGAGGTCACCACGGCATTTCCGGGGCCTGTGTCCGCGACGGGCTCGTTCTGCAAGGTCGCGTGCTGGCGGTCGAGCTTCTCCGCTAGCGGCCTGATGCCGCTGACGGAGTTCGCCAGCTAGGCCGTGAAGAAGTCGATGAGCGCGCAGGCGATCTGGTGGGGTGCGTTTTCCGTGGGGATGTGCCCCGCATCTGGGATGCGGATGAGCACGGTGTGCGGGATCTCCGAGACGAACCGCTCGGCGTACTCCACCGTCTCGAAGGGGTCGTCCTCACCCCAGATCAGCAGCTTCGGTGTCATGGATCGTCGCAGCGCGGGAAGGAGATCGAGGGTGAAGCGGCTGTCGGCCGCACCCGCGAGAGCGATCCAGGATCGGCGCACCCGCGAAGTCGTCCACGGATCCAGATAGTCCGCGATTCGCCGCTCGGTGGCGGCACCGCCCAGTGCCGCCGTCACCGCTTGTCGGCGGGCGGTGAGAACGTCGTCAGCGGTGGTCCCCGCGGCCACCCCTGGGCCCCGGAATCGGGCCACATGGGGCGCTGGCCAGGAGTCGTAGGTGACTGAGTTGACCAACGCCAGCCGGGACACCTTCAGACGATCGTGAACGAGGAGATGCTGAGCGATGGCGCCGCCGATGTCATGACCTGCCACGGCGGTCGGCCCGGAAATTTTCAGCGCCGAGGCGAATCGCACCACCCAATCCGCGAGGGCCGGGACCGTGGCCGTTTCCAGGGTGAGCTCGCCTGCCGAATGCCCCAGTCCGGGGAGATCGACCGCAATGGGCCGTAGCCCCGCCTTGGCGAGGCGGCCCAGCACCGGAAACCAGACCCGACTCCAGTACGTTCCGTGCAGCAGCAACACCACCGGACCGTCTTGCTCGACGGTCAGGTAGCTGGCCGCTTCACCGTCGACCTGGACTGCGGTCCTGACCACACCCGTGTCCGTGACTTCGCTCATGGGACCACTGTGGACGAAATCAGCGTGATGTGTCAATGACGTTGCAACACAGACTTATCCGCGACCCCAAGCAGGCGACGAGCTCTACGTCGCGGTCGGCTATCGAGCTGGCTCGATCACCGCCCGCGGCGCTGTGGCGGGTGTGCGTCCCGCCTTGACGGGAGCGGGAGCCGTCGCGTTCTCTTGCCGGGGTCGCCGCAGCGATTCTCGCCGACCGGCGGGGTGCACAGCGCAATCGCCGTTTCCGAACGAGCCGGTCGGGTATTCCGTCTTAAGGACGAGGAGGTCTGAAGAAAATGCCTGTTTGGGGATGGATCCTGATTGCGGCCATCGTCGTGATCGCCGTACTGGCGATCATCGTCGCACGCTCGGTCAGCAGTCGTCAGCGGACGGACCGGCTGAGGGGACGGTTTGGTCCCGAATACGAGCGAACTGTGGGAGAGGTCGGCAACCTAGACGCCGCGGAAGACGAGCTCGCCGCGCGCGAACGAAAGCGGGAGAAGCTCGATATCGTGCCGTTGACGCCCGAGGCGCAAGCGAAGTACGCCGACTCGTGGCGGACGGTGCAGATCGAGTTCGTCGACAATCCGTCGAGCGCGGTGGGTGCTGCGGACCGGCTCGTGATCCAGGTCATGCGCGAGCGCGGCTACCCGATCGACGACTTCGATCAGCGGGCGGCCGACATTTCGGTCGACCATCCGAAGGTCGTCGAAAACTACCGAACTGCGCACGGCATCTACCTAGCGCAGGAGCAGGGCGGCGTCGGCACCGAGGAACAGCGCGAGGCTTTTGTGCACTACCGGGCACTCTTCGAGAAATTGCTCGAGACGGATGAGAACAAAGACAAGCCAAAGGAGGCGCGCGCATGACCACCCAGGATCAGCAACCCGAGGGCATCGGCTCGACCAGGGGGGTCGAATCGTCGACCGAGACCGCCGGTTCGGGCGAGACCGTGACCTCAACCGGGACAACCGGCTCATCGACCGAGACCGCCGGTTCGGGCGAGACCGTGACCTCAACCGGGACAACCGGCTCCTCCACTGCGGGGACTGCCCCGTCGGCTGAGGGGACCCACTCATCGACCACGGCAACCGAATCATCGTCCCGGCAATCGCTTTTCGCTGAGGACGAGCTATCGGTCCTCCGCTCGCGTTGGGACGAGGTTCAGGCGGGATTCGTCGATGATCCCAGAGAGTGCGTTCAAAAGGCGGATGGTCTCGTGTCGGACGTCGTCGACCGGCTCACGACCGGCTTCTCGGAGGCGCGTTCGCGGCTCGAGGAGCAGTGGGCTCGAGGCGAAGAGGGCTCCACGGAGGATCTTCGTATCGCACTCAAGCGCTACCGCGAATTCTTCCAGCGACTACTCGCGCTCTGAGGAGCAAAGAGAACGCCTTAATTGACACAATCTCCGTTATCGACACTTCCGGAATAGCTTTCCAGCAGCGCATTTGGCGCTCAACTGTGGTCCACGTGTACTCCGTCGGCAAGGACGCGATCGATGCTCGACCGGACTTCCGCAGTTCGTAGGCATTTTCGTGCCTGCCGCGGAATGAAGGCGCAGGTCAGAGCGGTGCAGGGTGTCTGGAACGCGAAAATCTGTAGGCACACGACTTGCGGCGTGTCGGCTGGTGAAGCCGCATGCGATGTGGTGTTGTGTAGGTATGTACCTGCGGGAGACGCGGCGGAAGAACAAGGACGGCTCGGTGGTGTCGTATCTGCAGCTCGCGCACAACGAGCGGCACCCGGACACCGGCTCGCCGACCGCGAAGGTGATCCACAACTTCGGCCGCGCCGAGACCGTGGACCGGGACGGGTTGGCCCGGCTGGTGTCGTCGATCTCGCGGTTCCTCGCCCCCGACCAGTCCGCCGCGGCGTCGACCGCGGGCGGGGAGGTGGAGATCCTCGACTGCCGGCGCCTCGGCGGGGCGTGGACGCTGGACCGGCTCTGGGACCGGCTGGGGATCTCGGCGGCGATCCGCCGCGCCGCCGAGGGGCGGCGGCTCGCCGCCGACGCGGTGGAGCGGGTGATCTTCACCCTCGTCGCCCAGCGCGCGCTCGAACCCGGCTCGAAGCTCGCGGCGACCGGCTGGGTGACCGAACGCGTCGCCATCGAGCACATGACCGCGTTGTCCGACGATCAGGCCTACCGGGGCATGGACTTCCTCCTCGACGCCCTCGAGGAGATCGCCGCCGATGTGTTCAATTCCGTTGCGCACCTGTTAAACCTGGATTTGGACATCGTTTTCGTCGATACGACGAGCACCTACTTCGAGACCGAGGGCCCGGAGCGGGCCGATCCGCCCAGCGACGACGGGGCCGGTAACCCGGCCGAGTCCGGGGCGCGGGAGTTCGGCCACTCCAAGGACTTCCGCACCGACCTGCCGCAGGTGGTGATCGCGATGGCCGTCACCCGCGACGGGATCCCGGTGCGCTGCTGGACCTTCCCCGGCAACACCGCCGACACCGCGATCATCCGCACCGTCAAAGACGACCTGGACGGGTGGAACCTGCGCCGGTTGGTCTGGGTCGCCGACCGTGGTTTCGCCTCCGCCGCGAACCGAGCGTATTTGACCCGCGGCGGCGGGCATTACATCCACGCCGAGAAGCTGCGCCACACCAACACCGAGGCCGCCGCCGCGCTCGCCAGGCCGGGCCGCTACCACACCGTGGCCGGCAACCTGCGGGTCAAGGAGGTGCACGTCGCGCCCGGCGGTGACGGGGACGGCGACGGCGGCGCCCGGACCAGGCGATTCGTCGTCTGCCACAACCCGGACCAGGCGGACCGCGACGCGGCCGTACGGGAGAACCTCGTCGCGCACCTCGAAGAGCTGATCGACGGTTCCGACACCTGGACATCGCGCCGCCGCGACGAGCTGGTCGGCTCGCTCAAATCCAAGCCGGGACTGCGACGGTATCTGCGGCGCACCAACACCGGGCTGCTGCGCATCGACCACACGGCGATCAAGACCGAGGCCGGCCTGGACGGCAAGTGGCTGCTACGCACGTCCGACACCACCCTCACCCCGGAGGACCTGGCCGCCGCCTACAAGCAGCTGCTCGCCGTCGAAGCCGGGTGGCGCGACATGAAGGGCTCGCTCGGGCTGCGGCCGGTCTTCCACCACCGCGAGGACCGCATCCGCGCCCACGTCCAGTTGTGCTGGCTGGCGCTGCTGCTGATCCGGGTCGCCGAGACCGCCACCGGTGACACCTGGCGCAGCATCCGTCACGAGCTCGACCGGATGCACCTGGTCACCCTCGCCACCGACCACGGCCAGGTGGCGCAACGCTCCGCCGTCACCGCCGGGCAGCGAAAGATCCTTACCGCGCTCGAGCTGCCCGAACCGCCCCGGTTCTTCGACTTCGCCCCCACCGACGCGTAAGCGAGATCCCGCCAAAGCAAGGCCTGTAGTAACACGACCCCAACGCGGCCGCGCGGCGTCCCCGCACGTCAACACGCCTTTTCGCGGAATCGTGTGCCCATCAGCTGCGGAAGTCCGG
>NZ_JBLWIT010000159.1:0-28872 GCF_048381435.1 Rhodococcus mengyinensis
TGCCAGCTCGACATCACCGGTCTCGAGGCGGGCGTCAGCGGAAGCCTGTCGCTGTCCGGCCCGAGTGCCAGTGGTTCGCTGAGCCTTCCGGTCGCACCGGGTGAGGTCAAGTTCGCCAAGATCCGGACCAAGGAAGACCTGAAGCCGGGCGTGTCGGCGATCCAGTACCGCGATCAGCAGATCGAGGTCCAGGGTTGCGGCGGGTACGCGCAGGCGCGTGCATACACCGTGGTCGAGGTTCCGGGGAACCACTACGTCAAGACCACCCTCTACGGGCAGCCGTTCAGCATCGGCTGATTGCTCGTAAGCAGATCCCACTTCACGCCTTCTCGCGTCAGCGACATTCACCCTAGAGGGGAACAATGAACAGCAAGACCCTGCGCCACGGCGCCAAGGCTGCCGGCGTGGTCGCCGCGGCCACCGTCGCGATCGGCCTTCTCTCCACCGGTGCGGCCAACGCCGACACCTTCGTTCCGTTGCAGGACGGAAACATCACCCAGACGCTGCTCGACGGCACCGTGGTGACCGTCCGTCAGACCGGCAACTCGGCGAACATCAGCCCGTCGATGGGTTCGACCCCGCTGCACCGCAACGTGTGGGCGTCGGGCACCATCGATGTCTCCATCGACGGCGGCACGGCCAAGGGCGGCACCATCGACGCCGGCTACATCGTTGCCTGCCAGCTCGACTTCGGCGGCGAGGCCGGCGGCGAGGTTGCCAGCGACGACAAAACGAATACCTGGGACTACCTGGCTAACGGCGGAACTCCTGTCGTCGACCAGGGTGGAACGAATGTCGGAGGGGGTCTCTCGATCGCTCCCGGCGAGGCGAAGAACGTGCCGATCCTCGACGTCGAGTACACCGACGACTACGGCGCCGAGGCTCACAAGAGCAGCTTCAAGTTCACCGGTAAGAGCGGCGGCTTCACGTACTCGGACGAGACGTTCGGTGTCTCCGGTTGCGCCGGCTACGCGCAGGCCCGCTCCTACGCCAAGGTCACCGTCTCGACCGACTCGGTCGACGGCACCGTCACCCTGTGGGGACAGCCCTTCAGCCTCGGCTGACGCGTGATGCCGAAAAAAAATTGAACAATGTAGTACCTCGAGGTTGGGGGCGTACGGCACTTCCGTACGCCCCCAACCTCGCTCTATGCGCTGTTATGCATGTCACAGTTAGGACACGGGGGCTGGGGCGGACGCAGATTCGGACACGTAGCTATAACATTTGGACGTTGTTTCAGCTAACTTTATCCCGTCAAGAGGTAAAGACTGCCTAACCGAACGCCGGGTAGGTGGTACCTGATGAGGGGAAAGAATGAGCGAGATCCGTAAGTCAGGCCTGCGCCATGGGGTCCGCGTTGCCGGCCTCGGTGCCGCCGCGGCCGTTGCACTCGGCCTGATGTCCACCGGTGCGGCGAATGCCGACACCTTCGTGCCGCTGCCGGGTGGCGAAAAGGTCGTCAACGCCGGAAGCGTCACGGCCAAGATCGCCCGCAACGCGGAGAGCGCTCTGGTTTCGCCGTCGCTGGCCGCCAATGGCGCGGGCCGCGTCGCGTGGGTTTCGGGCGATGCGTTCGCCGAGCTCGGCGGCGAGATCCCGGAGGAAGGCGCGACGCTGACCACCGGTTACATCGTGGGTTGCCAGCTCGACATCACCGGTCTCGAGGCGGGCGTCAGCGGAAGCCTGTCGCTGTCCGGCCCGAGTGCCAGTGGTTCGCTGAGCCTTCCGGTCGCTCCGGGTGAGGTCAAGTTCGCCAAGATCAAGTCGAAGACGGACCTGAAGCCGGGTGTCTCGGCGATCCAGTACCGCGATCAGCAGATCGAGGTCCAGGGTTGCGGCGGGTACGCGCAGGCTCGCGCGTACACGGTCCTCGAAATTCCGGGGAACCACTACGTCAAGTCGACCCTCTACGGGCAGCCGTTCAGCATCGGCTGATCACCACGCTGCCGAACTACCAACTTTTCGAGCCTTGTGGGCGGCCACTGTGTGCCCACTGTAAGAAACCCTAGAGGGGAACAATGAACAGCAAGACACTGCGCCACGGCGCCAAGGCTGCCGGCGTGGTCGCCGCGGCCACCGTCGCGATCGGCCTTCTCTCCACCGGTGCGGCCAACGCCGACACCTTCGTTCCGTTGCAGGACGGAGCCATCACCCAGACGCTGCTCGACGGCACCGTGGTGACGGTCAAGCAGACCGCCAACTCTGCCAATATCAGCCCGTCGATGGGTTCGACCCCGCTGCACCGCAACGTGTGGGCGTCGGGCACGATCGATGTCTCCATCGACGGCGGCACGGCCAAGGGCGGCACCATCGACGCCGGTTACGTCGTGGCCTGCCAGCTCGACTTCGGTGGGAAGGTCTCGGGCGGTGCTGCTTCGAATGACCAGATCAATACCTGGGAGTACGTCCAGGAAAATGGCCTCGCCGTGAGTGAGTCCGGTACCAAGGTCGGAAGTGGCCTGTCCATCGCTCCCGGCGAGGCGAAGAACGTGCCGATCCTCGACATCGAGTACACCGACGACTACGGCGCCGAGGCTCACAAGAGCAGCTTCAAGTTCACCGGCAAGAGCGGCGGCATCACGTACTCGGACGAGACGTTCGGTGTTTCCGGTTGCGCCGGCTACGCGCAGGCTCGCTCCTACGCGAAGGTCACCGTCTCGACCGACTCGGTCGACGGCACCGTCACCCTGTGGGGACAGCCCTTCAGCCTCGGCTGATAATTCGATCCACTCATGACTCCGGGCCCGTGCGCGCAGCTGCTGCACGGGCCCGGAGTCGTCGGAAGCTATTCGCGGGTCTGTTCGAGGTTCGCGGCCTTGTCCGCGGTCATCGCGTGCGCTCCGTCGGGACTCGCTGTCGCGCCGTTGGTTTCGAGGCTCGATTCGAGGATGTCGCGGATCTGGATCAGCAGGTCGGCCTCGCTGGCCTTCTTGTCTGCGGGCTCGGTGATGAACCGCTTCTTCGCGGCGTTGGCCGGGACGATCAGAATGAAGTACACGACCGCGGCGATGATCACGAAGTTGATCACGGCCGTGATGACGGCGCCGATGTTGATGAAGGTGGCCGGGTTGTCGGAGAGGATCTGGTAACCCCAGCCCAGATCGTTGGCGCCGCCCGCAACGGCGATCAACGGATTGATCACGTTGTTGGTGAACGCTGTGACGATGGCGGTGAACGCGGCTCCGACTACGACCGCGACGGCGAGGTCGAGGACATTCCCCCGGAGCAGGAAGTCCTTGAATCCCTTGAGCATGTCGACGTCTCCTCGAGTGGGTGGCAAGTCATCCAGCACTAGTCGGAGAAAAGCCTAGATCAGCGCGGCTCCCCGTGACGGATCACTGAAAGGTCACGGTGATCGCGCTCGTGAGGGATGCCGCGGCCACCGTCGTGGCCTCGGATGCAGGCAGGGCCAGCATCACTACGCGTTCGCGCTGGTCACGTCCGTTCTCGGACGGTGTCACCAACACCACGACGGCGCGGGACGCCAGCACGGTGGCGCTGGAGCGCCGGTCCTGATTCGCTGGTGTGTCGGGATCGACCGTGAGCACGTCGACGCGATCGCCCTCACGCAGAAGTTCCGTGACAGCGGGGTCGGCGAGCCGGACGGGGACGATCCGGGCGTCGTCCATGCCGGCTGCGGCTGCGGCGAGACGGGGTCCCAGTACCCGGACGTCGGTGAGGGCTTCTCCGGCGCGGGTCGGTCCGGCGAGGGTGCGCCCGTCGACGTCCGCCAGTGCGGTGACGGCACCGTCGGGCAGCGTCCCGGCCTCGAATTCCACCAGTTCCACGTCGGCGTCCGTGAGAACGATGCCCGGTTGTAGATCCCGGGCGGCCACCACGACCGCGGAGCGGGCGGAATCGGGGTCCCCACGGGCGAGGAGGGCCAATGCGAGGCAGACCAGCGCGGCGGCCAGGACGCGTCGGGCGACGAGGGTGCGGGCCCAACCGGGGTGGGCGAGATCCGACAGCCGGTCGGCCCACGACGGGCTCAGGCTTCGGTGTGCTCGGTTCGACCGGCGACGACCGGTCGGGACAGGGTCGAACGACATGGTTCGACGCTAGGAGACCGGCGGGCCCGTGGGAACGCCGAAAGGGCCCGCCTGTGGATGGACGAGAAGTTGTGGATAACTCGCGGAGACGCGAGAACTAGCTGGCAGCAGCCTTGGCCGGTGCGGCGGTCGCGGTGCTCGACGAGCTGGGCGAGGCCGTCGACGAACTTTCCGACTTCGCGGCGGGAGCAGAGTCTGTCTTGGCCGGCTCGCTGGCCGCGCCGGACGTGCCGCGGCTGTCGGTGCGGTAGAAACCACTGCCCTTGAAGACGATGCCGACGGAGTTGAACAGTTTGCGAAGCTTGCCCGAGCATGCGGGGCAGACGGTCAGGGAGTCATCACTGAACGACTGGACGATGTCGAAACGGTTGTCGCATGCCGTGCACGCATATGAATAAGTGGGCACCGGGGTTCCTCCGCACTGTGTAGTCAAACCGCAGGTTTTAGCACTCTACAGTCGACAGTGCCAACAACGCTAATCAGAGAACTATTCCGGGCCGGATACGTTCTCAGTCTTCGCCGAGCGGGACGAAGCCCGATCCGGGGGTGAGTGCCCAACCCATACGTACGTCATGGGGATCCTCGGGCAGCTCGGACACCAGTTCCTCGTCGCGGACCACCGTGATCAGTCGCGCGTCGGCGGCGGCGAGCCCGAGAGTCCGGTCGTAGAAGCCCGCGCCGCGGCCGAGTCGCACGCCCCTCCGGTCGACGGCGAGGGCGGGCACGAAAATGGTCCCGGCCGAACGGATCTCGTCGGGCTCCCACACCGGGCCGGTCGGCTCGCGCAGGCCGTAACTCGCGTCGGCGAGACCGTCCGCGCCTGTGAACTCGGACCAGTGGAGCGGGCCCGGATCGCGGGTGACGGGCACGAGGACGCGTCCGGCGACCTGCCGGAGGGCATCGAGAAAGTCCAGTGACCCCGGCTCGAGCGCGGTGGGAACGTAGGCGCAGACGGTGGATCCGCCGGCGATTCCCTGTGTGACGAGTGCGACAAGCGCCCGGTCCTCGGCGGTGCGGAGTTCGGGGGTCAGCGCGCGCCGCCCGGAGAGCACCAGTTGCCGCCACTCGTCCTTCGTTCGTGCGTGCATGCCCCAACCTTAGAGCCGGCCGGCGAGCGCCCCCGACGGGTTCCGGGAGGTTACTGACAGGATCTTGGTGACTGTCGAGTAGGTCCGCACAGTTATGGTGTGGGCATGACAGACGCCGCACCGCACACCGCCAGCGCCTTTCGCACGGCTGTCGTGCCCGCAGCGGGAATGGGTACGCGATTCCTCCCCGCGACCAAGACCGTGCCGAAAGAGCTGCTCCCGGTCGTGGATACCCCGGGTATCGAACTCGTGGCCGGAGAGGCCGCCGATTCCGGTGCCGGCCGGCTCGTAATCGTGACGTCGCCGGGCAAGGACGGAGTGGTCGCCCACTTCGTCGAGGATCTCGTTCTCGAGAGCAAGCTCGAGGCCAGCGGCAAATATCACCTGCTCGAGAAGGTGCGGAAGGCTCCCGGCCTGCTCGAGGTGGAGTCCGTCGTCCAGGACGAGCCCCTCGGCCTGGGCCACGCGGTCGGCTGCGCGGAGTCGGTCCTCGACGACGACGAGGACGCCATCGCCGTGCTCCTCCCGGACGACCTGGTGATGCCGCGCGGAGTGCTCGAGACGATGTCGCGGGTTCGCCGCAAGCGCGGGGGCACCGTCCTCTGCGCCATCGACGTCCCCAAGGATCAGGTGAGCTCCTACGGCGTCTTCGAGGTCGAGACGGTTCCCGACGCCACCAACCCCGACGTCCTCAAGGTCATCGGCATGGTCGAGAAACCGGCCATCGAGGATGCGCCGTCCACGTTCGCCGCCGCAGGTCGCTACCTCCTCGACCGCGCGATCTTCGATGCGCTGCGGCGGATCGAACCCGGCGCCGGCGGGGAGCTCCAGCTCACCGACGCCATCGCCCTCCTCATCAAGGAAGGCCATCCCGTTCACGTCGTCGTGCACCGAGGCACGAGACACGATCTCGGAAATCCCGGCGGCTACCTCCGTGCTGCGGTTGACTTTGCGTTGGACATGGAGGAGTACGGCCCGTCGTTGCGCGAATGGCTGATCGACCGATTGAAGCGGACGGATTCCTAGAAGCTAGGGAGGCAAGAACTTGCGGTCGGTCGAGGAGCAACAGACGATCGTGACCGCGGCCGCAGTGGCGCCGCGGCCGGTCCGTGTGGCGATCTCCGAAGCCCAGGGGCTGCTGTGTGCCGAAGAGGTGGTCACCGAGCGTCCGCTTCCCGGTTTCGACCAGGCCGCGATCGACGGCTATGCCGTCCGTAGCGTCGACGTCCAGGCCGCCGGAACCGACATCCGGGACGACGACGGTGCGCCCGTCGAACTGTCGCTACCCGTGGTCGGTGAGGTCACGGCCGGTTCGCGGCAGCCGATCCGGCTGCAGCCGCGTCAGGCCGTCAAGGTCGACACGGGTGCACCGCTCCCGACGCTCGCCGACGCCGTCCTTCCGCTCGACCGCACGGACGGCGGCCGGGCCCGCGTCAAGATCTACAAACCGGTCCGCTCCGGCGACTACGTGCGCCGGGCCGGCGACGACGTGCAGCCCGGCGACGTCGCGGTCCGTGCAGGCACCATCATCGGAGCCGCGCAGGTGGGGTTGCTGGCGGCGGTGGGCCGCGACAAGGTGCTCGTGCACCCCCGTCCCCGGCTGTCCGTCATCTCGGTCGGCGGCGAACTCGTCGACGTCGACCGGACCCCCGGTCCCGGCCAGGTCTACGACGTCAACTCCTACGCGCTGGCCGCGGCCGCCCGCGACGCAGGCGCCGACGTCAACCGGGTCGGTATCGCGAACGCCGACGCCCGTCGCCTGCGCGAGGTGGTGGAGGGTCAGCTGATCCGTTCCGAGATCGTCGTCATCGCGGGTGCCGTCGGTGGCGGCGCCTCCGAGGACGTGCGGGACGCACTTGCCGACCTCGGCAACCTCGAGGTCGACCGGGTCGCGATGCATCCGGGATCGGTCCAGGGTTTCGGTCAGCTGGGCCGGGACGAGGTCCCGACGTTCCTGCTCCCGTCCAACCCGGTGAGCGCCCTCGTGGTGTTCGAGGTGATGGTGCGCCCACTGATCCGCATCGCGCTGGGGCGCAGGCAGCCGATGCGACGCGTCGTCACCGCCCGCACCGTCGCACCGATCACGTCCATCGAGCACCGCAAGGGTTTTCTCCGCGGTCAACTCATGCGCGACGAGGCCACGGGGGAGTACCTCGTCCAAGCTCTCGGCGGGGCGCCGGGCGCGTCCTCGCACCTGCTTGCGACGTTGGCCGAGGCCAACTGCCTGGTCCTCATCGACCCCGAGATCACCGAGGTCCGGACCGGTGACCAGGTGGACGTGGCCTTCCTGGCGCAGCGGGGCTGATGGCACCGCGACAGTGTGAGACGGGATGACACAGCATCCGGGTTGGCCGCCGCATCTCGGGCCCCTGCGCGTGAAGGGTGGCGTCGTCACCGTGCGCGCCATCAGGCTGCGTGACGCGTCGGCGTGGAGCCGTCTGCGCACCCGCGACCGCGCGCACCTCGAACCGTGGGAACCGACCGGGGAGGCGCCCTGGGAAGCGCGCCACCATATTTCGGGATGGCCCGGACTGTGCAGCAGTTTGCGTTCGGAGGCCAGGAAGGGCCGCATGCTGCCGATGGCCATCGAACTCGACGGCAATTTCTGCGGCCAGATCACGATCGGCAACGTGGTGCGGGGTGCACTGCGCTCCGCCTGGATCGGGTACTGGGTGGCCAGCGACGTCAACGGGCTCGGGGTGGCCACCGGCGCGCTCGCGCTGGGGCTCGATCATGCCTTCGGACCCGTGGGGTTGCACCGCGTGGAGGCCACCGTGCGTCCGGAGAACCTGGCGAGCCAGGCGGTGCTGCGCAACGTCGGCTTCCGCGAGGAGGGTCTCCTCAAGCGCTACCTGGACGTCGACGGGCAGTGGCGCGACCACATTCTGGTCGGCATGACCGTCGAGGACGTGCCCGGCACGGTGGCGGATTCGCTCGTGCGGAGTGGCAAAGCCACTTGGGGCTGACCGCCGAAGCGGACATGGACAAACGTCCAGCTATGCGGCAGTTATCTCACGGTATCAAAGCTTCCTGACCGGGGCTCCGCTTTCGGCGAGTCTTTGCCGGATCGTTCCCTCTGCCCTTTCGGGGCATGTCGAGCACCACATTTTCGCGTTACGCATGTGACACCTGAGTATGGTGAGATCGGCGCGTCTGCGAAGATGTGCGTGTTCATGCGGTTAGCCTGGGTGGGTCAACAGCGGTATCCATGCTGGTAGACGATTGGGAGGAGGTCGCCGTATGCCGAACTCGTTTCTCTGGATCGGGCTCGTCGTCGTGTGGCTCTTCGTCCTGGTCCCGATGCTGGTGAACAACCGCCCCCGGATTCGGCAAACCAGTGACGCAGCACTCGCGACGCGCGTGCTGCACCGCGGTGACGAACGTCCCGTGCAGCGTGGACCCGCGGCTGGACACCGCAGCGACCCGTACTGGCAACCGGAACCGGACCACTACGGCTACGACGCGGAGGACCTTGTGGACACTCACGCAGAGGAAGACGAGTTCGACGGTGAGCGGGCACCGGTCGGTGAGTACGTACCGGTGCGCCGGGGGCGTGGCGGCTTCGATCCGGAGGCCGACGCGATCGCGCGCGAGGCCCGGTATGCATTTCGTCAGCGGTCGGTTCTCGGCCTGGTGTTCGCCATGATCATGTCGGCGGCCCTCGGGCTGATCATCTCCCCACTGATGTGGTGGGCGTTCGCGGCCGGTGTGGTGGGCCTGTTCGGCTATTTGGCGTATCTGCGCCGGCAGGTTCAGATCGAGCAGGAGATCCGTCGCCGGCGGACCGCGCGTCTCAACCGGTCGCGGTTGGGTGTCGAGTCCCGCAGCGACGAGGAACTCCGTCTCATCCCGGCCCGATTGCGGCGTCCGGGCGCCGTCGTCCTCGAAGTGGACGACGAGGACCCCGAATTCGACCATCTCGAACACTTCGACGACGCGCCGATGCAGCAGGCCACGATGCGCCGGGCTGCCGGTGAGTAGCCGGGCGAATCGGGCCGAAAGCCACGTCGGTGTAGGCGATTCGCTCCCGCCGCGGGTGGCCTGCTAGAGTTTGCCGAGCGGATCGCAGGATCCGCACGGGGCTGTGGCGCAGTTGGTAGCGCGCTTCGTTCGCATCGAAGAGGTCAGGGGTTCGATTCCCCTCAGCTCCACCACAGAAGAGGCACTCACTCCATCCGGAGAGGGTGCCTCTTCTGCATTCCGGCCCAGGTGAGCGCCGCCGTCAGGGGTGCGAGAGCGGGGCGCCGCGCGAATGCTCGACTCTTGGATTTGCCAAAAGGTAACTGAATGCTGTGTACTGTCCGTAGGTCATCAAGGGGTCGATCGCACGGGGTGGAAATACATGCAGGCAATGGACAAGATCTCGAAGTTTCTGGAGCCGGCGACGGTGGTCGCGACCATCACCGCGACGATGTTGCTGGTGAACGTCCTGTGAACTCCGGCCGACCAACCGACGTCGCGAGGGCCGCGTCGGAGACGCCGACCTTCCGCTGACCGATCAGCACCTCCAGGCCACTACGCCGAACCCGTAGGGGTTCTCGGAAGCTGCTCGAGTCCCACCTGGCTCGGGCACCGCTGGTGGTGCCGGTTCCCCGACACCGGCACCACCAGCACCTCCACTCGATTCGCTCGATACCATGACAGCGGCGACGTCGCCGTCGACGTGGTGTCGTGTCGTGAATACGAGGGGGGTGCACAGTGAGCGCGCGTCGTGTTGTTCGAAGGCTGACCATGGTCGGACTGGCGCTGGCCTTCTTGTCCGGGCTCGGCTGGGTCACCGTCTCGGTGTTCCCGTCCGACGCCTCCGCCGACCCCCAGTACCACGACTGCGCCAGTAGTCGTTGCGACGACGGTTCCTCGGAGTCTCCCGGCGGCGGAACGCCTCGGCATCCTCATCCGCCGTGTGAGAGTCGTCGCGGCTGCGGCGGAGAGCCCAGCGAGACACGGGAACCGAGCGAGACACGGGAACCCAGCGAGACCGGGAAGCCCAGCGAGACCACGGAACCGTCCGAGACCACGCAACCGTCCGAGACCGCCGAACCGACGGAGACGCCGACACCTTCGACATCACGGGTCGTGGTCGCTCCGCCCCGTCCGATCACGTTGCCGCCGGTGGGCGAACCGAACATCGCGCGCCCGGACACGTCGGGGGACGACGACTCCGGAAACGATTCGGGGTCCGATGCTGCTGAAGCCGCCCCGGGCTCCGAGGATCCTGCCGCACCCCCGGCGTCCGGGGGAGCGCCGGCCGGAGGTTCCGGTTCCGGAGCCGCCGCGGCAGCCCCGGGGGTGAGTGGTCCCGCGGATTCCGCACCTCAGGATCGGCCTGCCGGGGAGACCCCGAGCGGCGACGGACCGTCGCCCGCTGCGGGGGCACCGGCCCAGGACGATCCGGCCGCCGCGCCGCCGGGAATGGTTCCTGTGGTCCACAGTGAGCCGTTGCCTGCGATCACCGTTCTCGGTGGGGTCGGCGTGTTGTTGTGCTGCGCCGGCGGGGCGGGTGCGCTGACCTTCAAGGGTGCTCGCGCACAACAGGCGCGCATCGCGGCCGCGCGGGCGGAATTCTTCCCGCCCGCTTCGAGTGGAGGGATGTAGTCGTGGGGGCGAACAGATCTCATCGTCGGGTCGCGGCGGCCGTGGATGCGGTGTGTGACGCGGCGGCCCGGGCCGAAGCCGTGTCACTCCGGCACGTGGTGGACGCGGTGGCCCGCGAACGGCAGCGTCCCATCGAACTCGATTTCACGAAGCCGATGGCGCCCGGTGTGTGCGGCCAGAGGCGCGCGTACCCGGACCGGGACGTGATCGTGCTGGCGCCGGGCCTGCCCGACCTCGACCGCACGCTTGCGCATGAGCTGGGTCACATCGTGTTTCGACACGAAGGAGCCGAGATCGTCGCCGCGACGCTCGAAGCCGGTGACGATCTGATCGCCTACATGCTCAGCCAGCGGTCGCGACGGCGGGGAGACGAGCAGCCGTCCGACGAGGTGGCCGAGTGGGAGGCCGAAACGTTCGCGTCGATGCTGCTCATCCGGTTGAACACGATGCAGGGCCGCGGAACTCCCGTGTCCGTGCTCCGCTACGACGAGGCGATCGGCTGATGGGCTGGCTGGTTGCGCTCGTCGTCTGGACTGCCGCGGGTGCCCGGATCGGCCGGGTCGCCGCGCGTCAGCCGACGCCGCTGCGCGTCGCGATGGTGGTGGCCGTCTCCAGCGCGGCCCTCGCGTCCACGTTGGCCGTACCGGATGTCGCCGGGCGCCTCGACACCGTGGCCCCGGCTGTCGGGCTGTCGGAGATCATCCTCGAACTGGCGTGGACGCTGTTCGCCGCCGCGAGCGCGGTCGGCGCGATCTCCGTGTGGCCGATACTCCCGCGTCCTGCGCTGCGTGCCGTCGCCGTGGTCGTCTACACCGTGGCCATCGTGCTCGGAATCGGGCTTGCCGGTGGATATCCCGTTCCTGCGCTGGTGTTCATCGTGATCGCGCTGACCGCGGTGGTCGTGACCGGGGTCCGGCACGTCGCGTGGACACCGCTCGGCCGCGGAATCTCACTGATCGTGGTCGGATCGGCGATCGTCCTGGCTGCGGTGGCCGTCGGACTGGTGCGTGAGGTGTCGGGCGAGACGTGGGCCGTCGGCTCCTCGCCGGCGTACACCGTCGCGGCCGTGATCGTCTCGGTCGGCACCGTCTGGGTGCTCGTCGAAACCTGGTTCCGCGCCCGGCAGGACCTGCGCCGCACGGACACACTGCATTCGGTGCTCGTTTCACGGTTCCCCGAAGTGGTCGAGGGCGACGGCAAGGGGAGCACGACCGTCCTCCGCGCCTCCGACGCCGTCGCACACGTCATGGATGCGCTGTACCTACAGGCGGGCGCGGGCATGCTCGACACGGAGGAACAGGAGCTTCCGGAATCGGCCGCCGAACGCGCCCGGATTCTCGCCCGCTGGATCGACGACCCGGTCGCCTCGGACGTCCTCGACACCGAGTGGATCGCGCCGCCCCAGGGTATGTCGCCGCGCCGTTGGGTGCTCGATCTGGCGGACGCGTACGCCGACTTCCGGAACTCGGCCCCGGTGCCTGCGAAGGCGGACGCCGTCGAATCCGCTGCGGAATAGTCTTCAGCCGCCGGTCAGTCCGGCGAACCGGTGACGAGCCACCCGCAGGGCGAGGCGAGGTCTTCGGCCTCCGGCGGTCCCATGGATCCCGCGGGATACGGCTTGGCCGGGGGAGGGTCACGCAGCAGTGCGTCGGCGACGGTCCAGACGTGCGCCAAGCCGTCGGGGCGCGTGAACAGTGACCGGTCGCCGTGCAGGACGTCGAGGATGAGCCGCGAATACGGTGCGAGGGCGTGGGCGAGCGGCACCGTGTCGAGGGGCAGACCCAGGTGGCCCACCGTCAGGCTGTCGTCGGGTCCGGGTTCCTTGACCACCATGGAGATGTCGATCTCGCCGTCCCCGGACAGATCGAACGTCAGGACGGCGCCGTCCGGCGGAATGTCCGTGAGCGGGCCACGGGGACTTCGGAAGACGAGGCTGACCCGTTGCCGGCTGACACCCAGCATCTTTCCGGTCCGGAGGAGGAACGGCACCCCACGCCAGCGGTCCGTGTCGACCCACAGCCGTGCGGCGACGAACGTCTCCGTCGTCGAATCGTCCGCGACACCGTCGACGTCGCGGTACCCCTCGTACTGGCCGAGCACCACGTCGGCCGTGTCGAGGGGACGGAACGCCCCGATCACGGATTCACGGGCGGATTGGAGA
The DNA here is from genome assembly GCF_048381435.1 of Rhodococcus mengyinensis. Lineage (NCBI taxonomy): Bacteria > Bacillati > Actinomycetota > Actinomycetes > Mycobacteriales > Nocardiaceae > Rhodococcus > Rhodococcus mengyinensis. The sequence goes on from NZ_JBLWIT010000159.1 coordinate 12,894, forward strand.
TCGTCGGCGCCCAACGTTTCCGGCGGCTCCATCGCGATCTCGGCGGCGACCTGGAACAGGTGCGTCACCAGCATGTCCAGGACAGCTCCGGTGGCATCGTAGAACCGGGCGCGGTCGTCGATGTCGAGCGTCTCGGGCACGTCGATCTGCACCTGCTCGACGTGTTCCCGGTTCCAGACGCCCTCGATCAGCCCGTTGGCGAAGCGCAGGATGTGCAGATTCTGGGTGCTCTCCTTGCCGAGGAAATGATCGATTCGATAGATCTGCTTCTCGTCGAGGACATGGTGCACGGCTTCGTCGAGCTCGGCGAACGCCTCCTGGGACGTCCCGAACGGCTTCTCGTACACGACACGTGCGCCACGGGCCAGGTCGTGAGCGCCGAGCGCGCGGGTGGTCTCGGCGAACGTGCTGGGTGGCAGGGCCAGGTAGTGCACCAGCTGTGCGTCTGCCGCGTCGAGATCTTCCCGCGCCTGCCGAACGGCCGCGGGGAGCGTTCCCGGGTTGTCCGGGGTGAAACCGCCGCCGGCGAATCTCAGCCGCCGGGCGAACGTCTCCCAGTCGGTGTCGTCGTGCGGCACTCCGAACTGGTTCACGACGTCGCGCACGTGGTCGCGGAACTGATCGTCGGATACGTTGCCCCGGCCGGTGCCGATCAGGATCCACTCGGAGTTCAGGAGCCCTGATCGAGCGAGCTGGAAGAACGCGGGGAGGACCATGCGTTTGGACAGGTCCCCGGTGGCACCGAAGAGGACGAAGATCGTGGGACCGAGCTGCGGTCTGTCAACCATTGCTCCATCATGCGCCACGTGGGCACACCGGGCAGGGCATTCCGGCGGTGTCGTCGGGTGCGCCCGGTGACTTCTACCCGGACGTCGGGTGCGACCTGCGGCGAACTCGTTGCCGCCCAACGACTCCGGTGGTCAGCGGGACGCGTCCGGTGGGACCTCCGGCAACCCCTCGCTGGCGCGGAGTTTCTCGGCCATCACGGTGAGCAGATTCTGCGACTCTTCGGAGAGGTCGAACGCGCGGCTGGAGAGCTTGCGTAGTCCGTATCCCTGGAGTTGCGAGAGAAGCGCGAGATCGTGGTCGATCTTCGCGGCGTAGATGTCGTTGAAGAAATAGTCGGGCTTCACCTTGAAGAAGCGGGCAAATGCCGCGACCGTCTCGTCGGAGGGGTTGGTGCGTTGTCCCGACCGGAGCTGGGAGATGTAGGGCTTCGAGATCTGATGTCCGTCTGCGATGAGTGCCGCCGCGACCTCGGCGTTGGTATGCGGTTTACGTCCCGGAGGGTGGACCGTGTCGAAGAGCTTGTTCAACCGCGCAGCAAAATCTGCCATTGTGAGCCGCCGGGTCCTCTCTCGTGCGGGCGTCAGTCGTGTGAACGACACCGTACCATGATGATAACCGATTGATAACTCACAGACGTAGAGGCAAAACGTCGTCCGCCGACTCCGTGCTTATCTCATATATGTTTCAACGATCGCCTGTTCGTCGCTCGCTGATCGCCGACATTTCGGGCGCCCTCTGTGCTTGTCACGCACGTTCTACCGTTGAAAGTTCAAGAGAGGCGCGGACGTGGGCTGAAGGGAGCGCGCCGGGCTGGTTGCGGTTGCCGAGCCGATTGCGTGGTTGCTCTTTCAATCACTGAGAGTTAGCTGGCAACGTCGCAGGGGTGTGCGCCGTGAGGCCGTGGCGCCTATAGTCCCAGTTCAGCGCCATTGTGTTGCGTTGCGCATCGCAACGTGGCGAGGTCGCTCGCGGCCCGCGGGGCCTCGTGAACACTACTGTGAAGTAGTGGCATCCGCACGGGCGCCGGGCCGCGCGCCCCCGATCCGCGTCACGGCCGCCGCGTGCCCTTCACGAGTCCGCCCCGCCTGGTTGGACGAGTGTCCAGCTCAGCCGGGGTTTTGCCGCTCCGGGGCGCCCCCCCGAGTCTGGCCAAATCTGAAGCCGTCGGGGATGATTGTGATATGGAACACAGAATGAGTGACGCCGAGCTTCGGAAGGCGATTCGAGTTCTGCGCGAGCGCGCCGACGACGCCCGGCACCGAGGAAACGACGACGACGCCAACGGAATCGAGAGGACGATTCGTACCTATCAGGAAGAAATGACCCAGCGGTTGTGAACCGTCACGGACCGGCCCGGGGAGGGCCGGTCCGCGTTTTTCCTCGGGAAAGGCACCCCTGCAGTTGCGTGCGCGCAATCAGATTGCGTGCGTAGACTTCCAGCCGACACGGATCGGTGACGACGGGGGCGCGCACGGCTATGGCGATCAAGACGCTGGACGGCAAGAAGTGCCTGATCACGGGTGCAGGTAGCGGGATCGGGCAGGCGACCGCCCTGGCGGCCGCGGCGGAGGGCGCCGAACTCTTCCTCACCGACATCAACGAGGTCGGCCTGGCACAGACGGTCGAACAAGTCGGCAGCCGCGGGGGCACCGTCAGTTTCTCGCGTGCCCTCGACGTGTCCGACTACGACGCCGTCGCCGCATTCGCCGCCGATGTCCACGATCAGTTCGGCAGCCTCGACGTCGTCATGAACGTCGCCGGCATCTCCGCGTGGGGGACGGTCGAGAATCTCGAACACCGCCATTGGAAGTCCATGGTGGACGTCAATCTGATGGGCCCGATCCACATCATCGAGAGTTTCCTGCCCCCGATGGTGCGGGCGGGACGCGGCGGTCACCTGGTCAACGTCTCTTCCGCCGCCGGTCTGCTGGCGTTGCCGTGGCATGCGGCCTACAGCGCAAGCAAATTCGGGCTTCGCGGCGTGTCCGAGGTTCTGCGGTTCGATCTCAAACGGCACGGCATCGGCGTGAGCCTCGTGGTTCCCGGCGCGGTCAAGACGCCGCTGGTGGGCACGGTCGAGATCGCCGGGGTCGATCGCGACGACCCGCGCATCCAGAAGGCCATCCACCGCTTCGAGAAGCGGGCCGTCACGCCCGAGAAGGTCGCGTCCTGCATCATCGCCGGCATCAAGAAGGACCGGTACCTGGTGTACACGTCGCCGGACATCCGGTTCGGCTACTGGTGGGCCCGCAAGTTCTCGCCGCCGTACGACTTCGTGATGCAGAGGGCCAACGACCAGTTCAGCAAGTTCCTGTAGGAGCTAGAACTCTCCGCCCCGACCGGGGGCGCTCGGGGCCAGCACCGTCCCGTCGGTGAATCGGACGCCGTCGGTGCACCGGCACTCGACCTGCCCGCCGCCGAACTGCTCGGCGTGGAGCCGCGCGTACAACCCTTGCCGTGCAAGGAGTTCGGTGTGCGTTCCGCGTTCGATCAGCGTTCCCTCGTCGATCACGAAGATCACGTCGGCGTGCTGAATGGTGGACAGCCGGTGGGCGATCGCGAGGGTGGTGCGTCCGCGCATCACCTCACCGAGTGCCCGCTGGACGAGTCGCTCGGAAACCGTGTCGAGTGCGGACGTCGCCTCGTCGAGGATCAAGACACGGGGGTTCTTCAGCAGCACCCGCGCGATGGCCAATCGCTGTTTCTCGCCACCGGACAGGCGGAATCCTCGTTCGCCCACCAGAGTGTCGTATCCGTCGTCGAATCCGAGGATGCGGTCGTGAATGTTGGCGGCCGCCGCGGCGGCCTGCAGTTCGGCATCGGTCGCGTCCGGTTTGGCGTATCGAAGGTTGTCGGCGATCGAGGCGTGGAACAGATACGGGTCCTGGGTAACCATTCCGACCGCCTCGGCGAGCGAGCTCATGGTCAGGTCGCGCACGTCGTAGCCGTCGACCCGGACGGCGCCACTGTCGACCTCGTACAGGCGCGGCACGAGGTAGCAGAGCGTGGTCTTGCCTGCGCCGGACGGACCGACGAAGGCGGCGAGCTGACCCGGCTCGATCTCCAGGGACGTGCCCGCGACCGCCCAGCGCCGGCTGCGACGTTCCGCCGGTTCGGTGTCGGGCGCCGCCGCGGCCGGGAAGCGCGGCGCGACGGTCGCGACGCCGCGCATGCCGCCTCCGCCGCCGCGACCCAGACCGCGCAGCGCCACCGGGTCGGGGTCTGCGGTGGCCAGCCGGACGGGCGCGGGATACGCGAAGTACACGTCGTCCAACTCCACCCGGCCGGGGGAGTCCGTAGGCAACTCGACGGCGTCCGGGCGGTTCACGATCGCGGGCTGCAGGTCGAGGTACTCGAAGATGCGGCGGAACAACGCCATCGACGTCTGGACGTCGAGGGTCACCCGCATCAGCGAGACCAACGGTTGCAGCAGCCTGGCCTGCAGGGTCGAGAACGCGACGAGTGTGCCCGCCGAGAGCGCCGCGGAACCGCCGCTGACGAGATACCCCGCCAGCAGGTAGACGAGTGCGGGAGTGATCGCCATGAACGAGCTGACGACGGCGAAGAAGCCCTGACCCGTCATGGCCTGCCGCACCTGCAATTCGGTCTGCCGCGCGTTCTCGGTGCGATACCGGTCGAGTTCGGTGTCGGCCTGGTTGAACACCTTCGTCAGCAGAACACCCGAGACGCTCAGCGCCTCCTCGGTGATTGCGGTCATGTCCGACAACGACTCCTGCGTCTTGCGCGCCAGAACCCGTCGCCGGGCGCCGACCCGTCGCTGCAGGTAGACGAAGCCGGGGAGCAGTGCGACCGCAAGAAGCGTCAGCTGCCACGACAGCAGCAGCATCGCGATGAGGGACGCGGTCACGGTCACGACGTTCGACAGGATGCTCGACGCCGTGGACGTGAGGACCGACCGCACCCCACCGACGTCGTTGGCCAGACGCGATTGGATCGAGCCGGTCTTGGTCGACGTGAAGAACGCCAGTTCCATCTTTTCGAGGTGGGCGAACAGACGCTCCCGCAGATCCGCCATCGACAGGTTGCCGACCTTGGTGGTGAGGTAGCTCTGGCCGACGCCGATCAGCGAACCCGTGAGCGTCACCGCGATCATGGCCACGACCAGCCACAGCAGCAGTGTCAGATGGACACCGCTGCCGTCGGTGGGAAACAGTGCGCGGTCGAACACCGCCTTCGTGAGGAAGGGATTCACGATGCCCAGCAGTGAGGACACGACGATGGCGGCCGCGACGAGCACCAGCCACCCGCGGTAGGGATGCAGGAGCGCCCAGATGCGGGGGAGCAGCGAAGGCTCGGCGGGTGCCTCCGAGGCCTGCTGTGTGGATGTGGGACCGGTCGCGGGCATCTCCCCATCGTGCCCATCCGCCGCGGTCCTGGCGAGCCGATTCGACGCGGCCCGCCGTGCTGCTCCGGTCCGGTGGTTACGGTAGGTCCCCGTGCTCGGGGATGCCGAGTTCGCCTCGCACCGCGGCGAGGAAATCTTCCTGGGCGCTCATCCCGGCCTGGAAGTGATCGGCGAACTGTTGTTGGCGGGTGGACAGGGCGTCCGCAGACACGGCGTCATCCGTCGCGAAGTCGTTGCTCAGCCAGCCGACCGTCTCGGATCCGGCCAGGTATTCGACCACCATGCGCCGTGCCGATTCCACCACCGGTTCGGATCCGATCAGCTCCACCGCCGTGAACTTCGAGCCGAGGACGACGTTCTGTTGCGGCAGCGGGCGGAGGACTTCGGCGAGCACGGTCAGGAGGTAGGGTCCGTCGAAGTGGTCGAATGCCACCGAGACGGAACCCGACGTGATGCTCACCTCGTTGGCCGCGGTCAGGAGCTCCGAGTAGATCTGCTGCCGCTGCGTCCGCCGAAACTCGTTCGAGGATTGGTTCACCGTCGCCTCCACCTGATTCGAGGTGTTCAGCAAGGTAAACACCCCTCCGCACACGGAGCCGATCATGGTGCCGGCAACGGCCATCGAGGCCACGAGCATACTGAGCCGAAACTCGTGGCGCCGCACGTCCGTTCGATCGGGAGGCTTGACGCCGTCACGCTCGCTCATCGTCCTGCTCCCTTCGACGCATCACCGGTTCACCCCGACTGTCCCGTACGGCCGGCGACCCGTCGCGCGTAGTCGACTACTCGGTTGCGACACCCCGTCGCGAGCGCTGAACCGGGCCACTGCGTTGGTGAGCTTCGATCGAGGTTCTCTACATCCTTCGGGAACGTTGTTCGAAGAGGTTTCAGCGATGCCCGGCGTGCAGGCAGTCCTCGAACAGGGTGCGCACTTCGTCGACGTGCCGGTCGAGATCCGCGAGGTTCCAGCCCTCGGTCGGCACAGGTGCGAGGACGTCGACATCGACGGTGCCGGGGTGCGCGACGAGCGAGTTCCGCCACATCCGTTCGCCCGCGTTGTGGATGACGATCGGCACGATCGGCACGCCCGCCTGCATCGCCAGATGGAATCCGCCCTTCTTGAACTTGCCGAGACGCGGAGTCGGCGATCGGGTGCCCTCGGGGGCGATCGCGATGGAGATGCCGGACTGCAGTTTCTCCACGGCCGGGCGGAGCGCAGCCCTCGCCTTCGTGCTGTCCGCCCTGTCGATGTACGCGACGTCGAGCAGCGCCCCCACGGGAATGAACCGGGGATCGCGCGCGGCCTCCTTCTTCGCGACGCCGGTGACGTCGCGCCGGATGACGCTGCCGATCACCAGCATGTCGAGCGAACTCTGGTGATTGAACATGAAGACCGCGGGCCTGGCCGACCAGGCGTTCTCCTTGCCCTTGATGCGCACGTTGATCCCACAGATCGCGAGCGCGAGATCCGGGCCGAAGCTGCCGACCAGGTTGGCGCCCGTCTGCCGGTTCTGGGTGAGCAGGCCGGCGGAGACACCGAACGCGGCCGCCCCCATCAGAGCGCCGATCGCGGTGGTGGTGCGGGCGATGGACATCGGGTCGGCGCCGCTCTCCGGAGGTCGCAGATTCACCGACGGCCACCCGTTCTGCCGCGCGGTCGCCGCCAGTTTGCGGTCGGGGTTCAGCGCCACGGGATGTCCCACCGACTTCAGCATCGGAACATCTTCTGCGCCGTTGGAGTACGCGAAGCTGTCACCCAGATCCGCTCCGTGCTTGTCGGCGTACTCGCGCAGGGCCTCGGCCTTGGCCGGACCCCACAGCGGCGGCGATTCGAGCTTCCCGGTGAGCATTCCGTCCAGAACCGCGGGCCGGGTGCACAGCACGTCCTCGGCGTCGATGTCGAGGTCCGCGGCCACCGACAGTGCCTGATAGGGGGTGGCGGAGGTGGCCATCACCACCCGGTGACCGGCGTGCCGGTGCGCGGCGAGCAGTCCGCGGACCTCCGAGAAGATCATCCTCGCGATCTCCTGGCGGAACAGCCGCTGCCCCCACTCCTGCATCTCGTCCTCCATGCGCCCGGCCAGGCTCTGCACTCCGATGCGCATCAGGTTGCCGATATCGGCACCCCGGAAGCGGGTCTCCACCGCGGCGCCAGTGGTGCGCAGAAGCTCGGCCACGCTGATGTCGAAGCGACGCAGGCGATCCCGATAGACGACGCTCGCGGAGTACCCGCTGATCAAGGTGCCGTCCAGGTCGAACGCGGCGAGGGTGCCCGGGCCGGGAACGGCGGCCGCGATGTCGTCGTGGAGACTGCGGAGATCGCTCATCTACTCACCTACCACCCATCTGGCCGAGATTCTCGTGCGCGATCGCTCGGATGCGCAGCACCTGATCGATCAGGGTCTGGAGTTCGGCGTCGAACTCGACCCGCCGGGCCGCCATGTTCTCGGCATTCGGTTCGACCAGGCCACGGTTTCGCGCCAGCTTGAGCGCGGTCGTGAACAGTTCGGCCGAAATCGACTCGCTGCTCCCGATCTGCTGCCGGAGACGCCGCTGCTCGGCGAGCGCGAGGCACGACGTCATGAAGGCCTTCTCGTCGAACTTCCGGTCCACCGGAGTCCGGAGTAACTGGCCCGCGACCACGGCGTACGCCTCCAGGAACGGTTGCAGAACCCGGTGCGCCAGATGAATCCGCATCCCGGACAACAGGTTCGCTGCATGCTGCGGATCGCCCAGGTTCGACTCCCACGCCGGGTCGATCAGATCCAGTTCGGCCCGCAGTTCCTTCCGGAAGCTGTCTTTCTCGCTGAAGAAGAATTCGAACTTGAGGAGATCGCGAATGCGCAGCGCCAGATCCCATCCGTCGTTCAGCGGGTCGGTGAACTTCTGGTCGACCGCCGCCCGCAGCACCATTTCCGCGATCGCCCGCATCACCAGGAAATGAATGGTGTTGTTGCGGTAGAACGCTGCCACGAGATGCTGATCCCGTCCGAGGTAGAACACCCGTTCGCTGCCCTGATCGAAACTCCGCAGCACCCCGGAATCGAGATGGGTCCGCACGGCCTTGCGGATCACCTGCGGATCGGTCAGGTCCACATCGCCCGCGGTCGGCAACGCGCGCGCCGTGATGTAGTCCACCAGTGGTCCGAGAATGGCACCGACCTCGGCGACGGTGAGCGCCCGGTCCTCGATGCCGAGGAACGCGAGCATGACGAGCGACGACGCCGTGACGGGCGTGACCTCGTTGATGCGGTGACACACCTCGAACGCCGTCTTCTGTACCGCCAGCCGCAGGTCGTCCTCCTGGCCGAGGTAGTCCGCCAGTGACATCGGCCTGCCGACGTTGACGTGCGCGACACCGTGCCGTTGACCCTGTGCCCGAACGTATCCGAAGAGCCACCGCAGACTCTCCTTGCTCTTCGCCTGGCCGTGCGCCTCCGCCGCCATCGCTCCGACCTCGTACAGCTGGTCGTAGGTCAGTGACACCGGGACGAGGTACACGTCGGACATGCCACTGTCCTGGAAGGCCTTCGCGAGGTAGTTGAGCAGACCGAACCGCGGTGGCCGCAACTTCCCGGTGCGGCTGCGCCCGCCCTCGATGTACCACTCGAGGTTGAACCGTTTCGTGAGGAGATAGCGCATGTACTCGCGGAGCGTCCACTTGTAGATCTCGTCGCCCTCGATCTTCCGGCGGATGAACACGGTGCCGCTGCGCTTGCCGATCGGTCCGATCGGCCAGAAGTTGATGTTCAGACCGCCCATCACGTGATTGAGCGGAAGGTCGTTCGCCAGCAGCGCCGGCCGCAGCACCAGCGGGTCGAGGTACGAGCGGTGGCTCGGCAGGAACACCAGGGAATGCTCCTTGTTCAACTCCCGCAGTTCGTCGAGCCGGGTGGTGTCGACGTCGAGACGGTAGGCGCGGGAGAAGTAGCGGCCCAACTGGTCCCACAGCGCGATGGCGCGCCTGCTCTGCGCGGCGACCATCTCGTCCAGTGCCCCACGGGCCCGGCGATCCACCTCGGCGACGGGGACGTTCAACTTCGCGGACAGCTCCCGGGTGCCGTCGTGGTATCGGCTGGCGTCGGTGATCTCGTCGACGACGAACCTCGACACCTTGTACTGCGTGCCCAGCAGGGTGCGCTCGGCCCGCTCGAGGGTCAGCGCGGCCTGGCGGCGAATGAAGTCCGGAAGCGACCCGCCGCCGTTCTCCGCGAGCCGGCGTTCGAGGTCGCTGAGCGGGGCCGGGTCGCCTTCCAGGACCTGGCACCGGGCCGGGTCGTCGCGCATCACCCGGCGCTGCATGTTCTGGCCGGGGTGCAGCGGATCCCGCAGCGACAGCGTCTCCCGGAATCGTTGCGCGCCGTCCGGATGGGTCTCCTTCGGCAGCCACACCACCCGGAGCGGGGTGAGCAGCGGATCATCCTTCCGGCGCACGAGATCGGCGAGGGCCTGGTCGGTGACGCGGACCGTCGGCGGCGGCTGACCGGAGTCGTTCGCCTGCCGCTCCAGCCACGTGCGGAGAACGTCGTCCTCCATGTCGCTCATCGTCTCGATGAGGTAGACCCGTGGCCGTGTCGTGTGCTCGTCCATCGCGCCAGCCTTTCCTTTCACCCGCGGCCCAGTTCGACGATCTCGTCGAGACTCTCCTGCAGGCACTGCATGAACCGCGCCGGCTCGGTGACGGCGGCGGTGTCGAGATTGACGCCGATGCAACACGTGCCGACGTGGGAGACGAGGGTGGCCATGACCGCACAGCCGGGGGCCGGGCCGAACGGGAACATCCGCTCGATCCGGGCACCCGCCAGATACACGGGCACGGGGACCCCGGCGACGTTGCTGGCCTGCAGATCGAGACCCGTCGACTGTGAGAGGTACCAGTTCGCCAGCACCACCGTCGGAAGCCGGACCAGAAGGGGGGCGGCCGAATCCAGCAGTCCGAGTGCGGGTTCCTGGCGCAGCCCCAGGATGATCGCGCGCACCTTCTTGATCCGCGCGACCGGGTCGCGTTCACCGACCGGTCCGGCGAATCGGGCCGCGGCGAACCGGTTGCCGCCCGTCGGATCCGACGCCGAACGCATGCTCACCGGCATGCCCACCGGAATCGTCTCGAGGTCGCGGCCGAACGATTCGTGGTAGCGGCGGAAGCCGCCCAGCAGGGCCGCCACGTACGCGTCGTTCAGCGACCCACCGGAGACGTGAGCCGCGGAACGCAGTTCGTCGACACCCACCTCGAGCACCCCGAACCAGCGTCCGAGTCCGCGGTCGCGCAGCAGGTCCGAACCCGTGGTCGGGGGAGGGGTCACCACCCTCCGGATCGAGTTCGCGTAACCGGCGACCTCCGTGACACTGCCCACCGGGTCGCCGACGACGGTCATCGCCGTCCGCACCGCTCCGCGGATCAGGCCGCCGAGACGGCCGGGGGCGCTGCGCACGGTGTCGAGTGCCTGCTCGAACAGGGCGCCGCCGCCCGACATCTGCTCCGGCAACGGCGCGGGCCGATCCGGTTTGTCCGGCGACGGTTCGGGGCGCCTGCTGTGCAGCAGCGTCATCAACTGGATGCCGCCGAGCCCGTCCGTGATGCTGTGGTGCGTCTTCACCACGTAGACGGCGCGGCCGTCGTCGAGTCCCTCGATGAGCATCGCGCTCCACGGCGGCCGGGCGCGGTCGAACGGCTCGGTCGCCATGTGCCTGCACATCCGGAGCGCGTGGTCGAACGTCGCCGGCTCCGGCAGTCGCACCCGCGACAGGTGATAGTCGAGGTCGAACTCGGGGTCGACCGACCACATCGGATTGCCCAGCCGCAGCGTCGGCTCCACCACCCGCATCCGGATCCGCGGCACCATGTGCGACGCCCATTCGTGGGCGCGCACCAGCCGGTCCCAGTCCGGCGGTTTGTCGAGGACGTCGACCGCGACGATCGGTGAGCGCAGCTTCGGCTGCACCTCCTCCATCCGCCACATCCCGGTCTCGAAGTCGGACATCGTGCGGTCCGCTCCCCAGGCGACGTCGGAGAAATCCACGTCGACGGCACTCGGCGGTATCAGAGGTTCGCCGTCGGCCATGCCCACCCTCATTCGGTTGCTCGAGTTGCCCTCAGCTGCTGCTTTTCCAGTGTGGACCCGCCCCGCAGATCGCGTCCCTGGTTCTGGCGGATTGCGCACCGGACTTTCTGTCTAAGGTGAGGACGTGCCGACTCTCCACCACGCGACGCTCGACAGGATCGACCCGGCCACCCTCTACCGGATCATGGTCCTGCGGACCGACGTGTTCGTCTTCGAGCAGGGCATCGTGTCGGAACCCGAACTCGACGGACGCGACCTCGAACCGACCACCACCCAGTTCTGGGCGGAGGAGGACGGCGAGGTTCTCGCGACACTGCGTGTGCTGGCCGACGAACCGACACTGCACCTCGGACGCGTCGCCACCGCTACCCACGCCCGCGGGCGTGGACTCGCGGGTCAGCTGCTCGAAGCCGTGTTCGAGGCATTCCCGGGCCCCGTCGAGATCTCCGCCCAGGCCTACCTCGAAAACTGGTACGGCCGTTACGGTTTTCGCAGAACCGGCGAGAACTACCTCGAAGCCGGCATCGACCACCTGCCGATGAGGCGCTCCGCGCCCGTGCGTGGCTGACGAGTCTCTGGACTCCGTCACCACGCACCGAGTTGTCGTAGGCTGCCGTCATGGCGAAAAGCTTCGACTACTCCGAACAGATCGCGTACCCCATCGACCGGGTGCACGCGACCGTGACGGATCGGGCGTTCTGGCAGCACCGGTTCGACGAGGCGCCGGAGAAACTCACCCTCGACGACAGCCGCGGCCCCGGCACCCTGACGGCGACGATGCGCGACAGCATCGGCGCGTCCTCCCTCCCCGGGCTGGTCCGCAAAGTCGTCTCGGGCGAACTGAAGGTCGAGCGCGCCGACGAATGGGGTGCCCTCGACGGCGACCACGCCGACGGCCGGATCAGTGGCAGCTCCACCGGGATCCCGGTGAAGATCGAGTGCACGTCGGTGCTCCGCGCGTCCGGCGACGTCACCGTCCTGGACGTCGCCGGATCGGTTCAGGTCAAGATCCCGCTCGTCGGCGGACAGATCGAGTCCCTCGTCAGGAAGCTGGTCGGCGACATGGTCGGGCAGGACCGCGACGCGATCGAGAAGTGGCTCGGCGACAGCTGACGCTCACACCCTGGACGCCGGGCCGTCGAGTTCGACGTCCAGCGTGCGGGCCCCCGGCCCCGCCGTGCCCAGCCGGTCGTGGCTGTTGACGATCGCGCAGCTCCCGAGCGAGAGGCACCCGCAGCCGATGCAGCCGGTCAGGTTGTCGCGGAGCCGGATCAGCTGCTCGATCCGCTGATCCAGATCCGCATGCCACCGCGTCGAGAGCTTCTCCCAATCCTTCCGGTTCGGCGTCCTGCCCTCGGGAAGGGTCGCAAGGGCGTCCCGGATCTCGGCCAGCGGAATCCCGACCCGCTGGGCGATGCGGATGAACGCGACCCGCCGCAGCGTGTCCCTGCGATATCGACGCTGATTGCCGGACGTCCGCCTGCTGGTGATCAGCCCCTCGCGCTCGTAGAAGTGCAACGCCGACACCGCCACGCCACTGCGCTCCGACAGCTGCCCCGGCGTCAGTTCCTTGGCTCTCCACTCGGGCATCTCCACGACAGGCAACCTTTCACACGGTTACCTGAACAATACTCGAGGTCAGTCGCGGCGGAGATGTCCGTGCAGGTGATGCGTGAGCGGAGTCAGGTCGTGCGCCATCCACAGGTCGTACGTGAGGTCGCCGCCGCGCACCGACAACTGTCGCCGGATGCTGTGCACCGGTTTCGCGTCCGGGGACGCGCTCAGCACCACCATCGACAACTCGATGGTCCCCTCCCGGACCTGACCACGGTGGATCTCGGTGAATCCGGTCGGCTGGGCCACGAGCAGTTCCGCCTCGTCCTCGGCGACGAGCCGCAGGAACCCGGACTCCGAGTGCAACGGCCGACCGCTGCCCACCTCCTTCGTCCGAGACCGGTACGCCAGGAACGGTTTACCGGTGGGGGCGAATTCGATCTCCTCGGTGTATGCGAAGTTGTCGATCGTCGGGTACGCGCCCTCGCCCTCGCCGCGCCACAGACCGGCGAACGGCGCCAGGGCGGAGGGCACGGACGGAAAGGGCGGCGTGTTCGCAGACGAACTCGCCGCCGCATCCGAGTGCGCCGGCGAGAGAGTCGCGTTCTCGTCCATGAGATACCTCCGCCGTTTCACGGTACTCGCCTGCGGCGCCGAGGGACACGGTCGGCGACGGAGTGTTTGAGCGTGCCTGCCGGGCCCGCCGGCATTACCGTCTAGACATGAACGCGTCCGGTTCTGCACCGCTGGGGGCCAACTCCGAAGTCGGGCAGCTGCGTGCCGTCCTCCTGCACCGTCCCGGAGACGAACTGAAGCGGCTCACGCCCCGCAACAACGACCAACTGCTCTTCGACGGACTGCCCTGGGTCGACCGCGCGCAGGAAGAACACGACGCGTTTGCGGACCTCCTGCGCAGCCGCGGCGTCGAGGTCCTGCTGCTGTCCGACCTGCTCACCGAGACGCTCGGCGCCAGCGGCGCCGCCCGTATACAGGGCATCGGCGCGGCCGTCGACCCACGCAAACTCGGGCACACCCTGGCGCAGGAACTGGCCGCACACCTCCGCGGTGTCCCGGCCCCCGACCTGTCCACCATCCTCACCGCGGGCATGACCTTCGACGAACTTCCCGTCGCGGCCAACACGGCGTCGCTGGTCCGGCGCATGCACCACGGCGGCGACTTCGTCATCGACCCGCTGCCCAACCTGCTGTTCACCCGGGACTCGTCGTTCTGGATCGGACCCCGCGTGGCGATCACGTCCCTCGCCCTGCCCGCCCGCGTCCGCGAAACGTCCCTCACCGACATCATCTACGCCCACCACCCGCGTTTCCGCGGCGCCCGGCGCGCCTACGAATCCCACACGGCTCCCGTCGAAGGCGGCGACGTCCTGCTCCTCGCACCGGGAGTCGTCGCCGTCGGGGTGGGGGAGCGCACCACACCGGCAGGCGCCGAGGCGTTGGCGCGCAGCGTTTTCGAGGACGAACTGGCACACACCGTGCTGGTGGTGCCCATCGCGCAGGCCCGGGCGTCGATGCACCTCGACACCGTGTGCACGATGGTCGATCACGACGCCGTCGTGATGTACCCGATCATTCAGGACACGCTGTCGGCGTTCACCATTCACCGCGAGGACAAGGGTGTGTCGATCCGCGGAGCCGATCCGTTCCTGACCGCCGCCGCCGAGGCCATGGGCATCGGCAAGCTGCGCGTCATCGACACCGGACTCGACAACGTCACCGCCGAACGCGAGCAATGGGACGACGGAAACAACACGCTCGCACTCGCACCCGGCGTCGTCGTCGCGTACGAACGGAACGTCGAGACCAACGCCCGGCTCGAGGCGTCGGGCATCGAGGTACTGCGGATCGCCGGTTCCGAACTCGGCTCCGGCCGCGGCGGGCCCCGCTGCATGTCCTGTCCGGTGGCTCGCGACCCGCTGTAGGCGCTGCGCGCCCGTGCGCCTTTTTGGTTGCTCCTACTACGGCGTTTTCAAGCGGCCGTCGCAACAACGAGTTTCCCGAGACGCTCGGCTGGACTGTCCCAGTCGAGCGTCATACGGGGACGACGATTGAGTTTATCGGCCACCACGTCGAGGTAGACCTCTTCGAACCCGTCCAACGCGATCCCCTTGGGGAAGTACTGGCGCAGCAAGCCGTTTGTGTTCTCGTTCGTCCCGCGCTGCCACGGCGAACGCGGATCACAGAAATACACCGGCACCCCCGTCTCGACAGTGAACCGGGCGTGCTGACTCATCTCCGCACCCTGATCCCAGGTGATCGACTTGGCAAGGTGCTGGGGAAGCTCGGTGATCTTGCGGGTCATCGCCGACCGCACCTGCTCGGCGGAATGCCCATCCGGCAGGTGCAACAGCATCACGAACCGGGTCGACCGCTCCACCAACGTCCCGATCGCCGACTTGTTGTTCGCCCCGATGATCAGATCGCCCTCCCAGTGCCCGGGCACCGCCCGGTCCTCGACCTCGGCGGGACGCTCGGAAATCATCACCATGTCCGGGAACTTCCCCCGCCGCTCACCGACCGTGCTTCGGTGTTTACGCAGGTAGCGGCCGGTCCGCAGATGGGCGGTCAGCTCCCGCGTCAACGCTCCCCGGGACTGGACGAACAACGCCTGATAGATCGATTCGTGTGACACCCACATCTCCGGCCGGCTCGGATACTCCCGCCTGAGCTTGTGCGAGATCTGCTGCGGTGACAAGTCCTCACCCAGCCACCCCTGCACCTGCTCCCGCAACTCGGCGTGGGCGGCGAGCTTGGCGGTCTTGGGGCGCCGGGCGCGGGCCTCGGCGTCCCGTTGGGCCCGTGAGGCCAGATACTTCCCGCGAGAGGACAACGCCCGCCGCAGTTCCCGGCTGATCGTGGACGGGCTGCGGCCCAGTGCGTGGGCGATCGCCCGGATCGTCCACCCGTCCCGGCGGAATTCGTCGATCTGCTCCCGCTCGGACAGCGACAGATACCGCCCCGACGGGGGAACAGGTCGGCGGGGACGCACTCCACCGACCTGCACCAGCCACCGCCGCATCTGGGTCAGCGAGACCTGCACCTCACACGCCGCGCTGACCGTGTCCTGCCCCGCCCGCAAACACTCCCAGAACTGCTCCCGCACTCGCCGCTCGATCGGCGGCCGCCCCTTGAACACCATCCACAACACCCTTCCTTACCAGGGATGTTGCGTCGACCGACTGAATACGCC
>NZ_JBLWIT010000160.1:0-32878 GCF_048381435.1 Rhodococcus mengyinensis
ACGTCGGCATTGACGGTGCCGTAGGTCGTGTCCGGCCGATAGCTGAGCCCGTCGACGAAAGCACGCAGAAACTCGTTCTTGAAGTCACCCCGCGGATGGACAGCGGTGATCTCCTCCACCTGATCCGGGTCCAGACCGTCCAAACCCAACCCGACCACATCGGTGAGAACACCGAAGTTCGTGGCAGCGACCTCATCCCCCATCCGGCCGGGAATCCCCGGCGTCGTGTGCAACGCGATCGCCGTCCACACCACCTCGGCGGCGGCGTCGGAGAAACCGCGATCGAGCAGAAACTTACGAGCATGATCGGCCCCATCGAGCTCGAACCGCTGCTCCACATCCGAGAAGGGCGTGAGCAGACCCGTGTCGTGGAACAGCGCCGACAGATACAGCAGCTCAGGGTCCGGCCGCAGGCCGAGTACGCGAGCCCGCAGCGTGCTGAAGAGGAACACCCGCCGCGAGTGATGGAAAATCAGCGGGTTCGTCGTATCCTGGACGAGGCGAGTGGCCTCGGCCGCCGCCTGCGTCTCGGGAATCTCCACTCCTGCGATGATCTCGGTCATGGATCCTGCACTTTCAGGTTTCGATGTTGTAGAACAGACGATGTGTCCGTCCCCCAACGGTGCCGCACACCTGGCCTCCGGCGCCGCCTCAGTCCGGCCATGACCCACTCGAATCCGGACAGGCAGTGAGCATGCACACCAGCCCCCACCCGCATCGGGTCGCGGTCCTGGTCTACGACGGGGTGAAACTGCTCGATGTCGCCGGCCCTGCCGAGGTGTTCGCGGAGGCGAATCTATGCGGCGCCGATTACCAGATCGTGTTGTTGTCGCCGACCGGGGCAGACGTGGCGTCGTCTATTGGCATAAGAGTCTCCGTCGACGGCGACGCAGGATCGGAGCCTGCCCCCGACACCTTCCTCGTGGCCGGCGGCGACATCTACCCGCGAACCGCCGTCTCCCGTGACCTCGTCGACGCCACAAACACCCTCGCCGCGCGAGCTGCCCGGGTCGGCTCCATCTGCACAGGCGCATTCGTCCTGGGGGCGGCTGGCCTCCTGGAGGGCAAACGCGCGACCACGCACTGGAAAGTCGCACACGAACTCGCCGCCCGGCACCCGACGACCCACGTCGAACCCGACTCGATCTACGTTCGCGACGGCACCACCTACACCTCCGCGGGCGTGAGCGCCGGCATCGACCTGGCGCTGGCGCTGGTCGAGGAAGACCATGGGCCCGATCTGACGCGCGAGGTCGCCCGCCGCCTGGTGGTCTACTTGCAGCGCGCGGGCGGACAATCGCAGTTCTCTGCCCCACTCCAAGGCCCACCGCCGCGCACACCAGCCCTCCGCCGAATTGTGGATCTCGTGACGGCGGACCCCTCCGGGAACCACTCGCTCGCCGAACTCGCCAAACACCTCCACATGAGCGCCCGCCACCTCACACGACTCTTCCGAACCGAACTGTCCACCACGCCTGCCCGGTATGTCGAGCTGGTCCGATTCGACATGGCAAAGGCGCTGCTCGACCAGGGACACAACGCAACACAGGCAGCATCCCTCGCCGGATTTCCCAGCTACGAAAGCCTGCGACGAGTCTTCGTGCGGGAGGTATCGATGTCACCGACTGCCTACCAACGCCGCTTCGGCACCGCGCACCGCGCCGACGCGGGGTAACCCCAAATACGGCCGAAGCGTCGATCAGTGCGCTCTTTACCCCTTCACTCCGGCATCGAACTCACAAACATCGCGGCCTTATGCAACCCGTTCCCCGAACGTCGCTGACAAGGAGAGACCAACCAACCCAATGCAGCTACGTTTGCAACGCGACGATCCCGGGCCATAGTGCCGCCGAGACCTTCTCGGCCAGATCCTCGCGATCGTCGTCGCCCCGAAGAAAGGCCGCGTAGTAGCTGCCGAAGCAAATTGTGGCCAAGGTATGGGTGTCGATGTCCTCGCGTACTTCGCCACGACTTCGTAAATCGTTCAGCACGCCTTCGACCAAATTCACTCGTGGTTCCACTGCATGCTCACGCACAATCGCGAGCAGTTCCGGCGTTCGGAACGTCTCGCCCATGAAATTGCCCATGAGGATCATCGCGTCGGGATTGAAGTAGCACGGATCGACCCGCCGAATCGCCTCAGTAAAGGCTTCGAAAGGCCGCAATTTCGCGAGTTCCAGGTTCGGGTAGCTCTCCCGTTGCGCGCGGAAGCCAAAGTCGAGAGCGTCGACGACAAGTTCGAACTTTCCGGGCCAACGCCGATAGAGGGTAGGTCTGGTGACGCCCGCATCTGCTGCAATATCACCCAACGTCATTCTCGAGTACCCATCGACAACCAGTCGTCGCCGAGTCGCCTCGATGATGGCGTCGTCGAGTGATGGATCCCGAGGCCGACCACCGCGACTTCCAGCGTCCGCGTCTTTACCCGTTTGCGGGTCTGTGCTGACTCTCTTCTCGGCCATTGCCCACCCTTATGTATTTACCGTTACGGTTAAGAATCGTAACTTATGCTGGGCAGGGATTGGTTAGTAGCAGGACATCCGGCCCTTACACATCCACAGGTTTCTTTTCGGCGGGCGCAGCGCGAACCACGCCCAGCGACTCCTTCGCCCAGTGCAGCGACCCGGTGTCGGCCAGTGCAGTCACCACACCCTCGTCGAGTTTGGTGGAGTAGCGAGGCTCGCTCGGCATGTGAAGCGAGGATGGCGGATAGCCATCCCTACTAGCCATAGGTGCGGCCCTCACAACAGGGCAGAACCGCGAGAGAAAGCCAAAGAGGTGGGACGAAGGCGGCGCCGAAGAAAGCAGGGCCCGAGCCGGGTTTCCGCCGCGGCGCGGTCGATCACCCGTAGGAAACTCGCGAGCCTTCGAGGACTATTCCATTTTCGTTACACACATTGACTGTAACGCAACAGTGTCCTACTGTGGCAGCAGCCACACACAGTGGTGCGAATTTCACCAAGGAGTGCGCTATGAATCCCAGCCAGGCCCTCATCGATCGCAGCATCCCGTTTCTCGACGAGGTCAAGAACCGCACCGCTGGAGGCGAGTTGGAGGATTGGCTCAACACGAACTACGGACCCGGGACGGAGCTCTACGACGACCTGGCGCGAATGATCACCGAAGGTGTCAACGACGGTTGGGCGGCCAATGCCGAGCTCGACGGACCGAAGTATCGGCGAAGCCGGATCGCGTCACCCAGCGAGGAACTCAGCTACTTCAGCGTCACCGCCGTGTACATGAACAGCGTGCCCCGGTATCGAGGCCAGTACCACCAGCACCCGTATGGTGAACTCAACCTCGTGGTTCCTCTGGATCCCGGCGCCGAGTTGGCTGGCCCACGCGGATGGTGCGGCGCAGGGTGGACCGCACCCGGCCCCGGAAGCCACCACTACCCCGAGGTGAGAGGTGGCGCTCTCATCGCTCTGTTCTATCTGCCAGCCGGGCGGATCTCCTACGACATCACTCCCGCCGCCACTGTCTGATTCAGGAAAGGGGCGCATAACCATGACGTATGTGACCACCACCGCGCCGCGAGCGTCCCGAATCGTGCCCAGCACGAAGGACGACACAACCGTCGAGCAGGCGTTACTGAGCAGGCGAAGCGTGCGCGCCTTCCTGCCGACCCAGGTGCCGCGCCGCGATGTTGAACACTTACTCGAGTTGGCCTCACGATCCGCCAGCAACTCCAACTGCCAACCGTGGCAGGTCCACGTAGTAACTGGCGCAGTGAAATCACGTCTCACATCGGCGCTTCTCGCGGCCCACGACTCCGGGGGCCGCGTCAGCACATGCGAGTACAACTACCAACCCAAGCCGGATGAGTGGCCGGAACCATTTCGCACTCGTCGACGTAAATTCGGCGACGGCCTGTACGGCAAAACCTTGGGCATAGCGGCCACCGATTCAGCAGGTCGGGTGGACCATCATCGGCGCAACTACGACTTTTTCGGCGCTCCCGTCGGCATCATTCTGACGGTCAGCCGGCACCCGCTCGATGGTGCGCTGGTGGACGCCGGCCTTTTCCTCCAAGCGCTGATGCTCGCCGCTCGCGGCGCGGGACTCGACACATGCCCTCAGGCGTCCTTCATCGACTTCTACCCGATTCTGCGTCAACACCTCGACATCCCAGAGGATCAGCTGATCGTCTGCGGACTCGCATTGGGTTATGCGGACCCCGAACACCGGCTCAGTCAGTACATCACCCCCCGAGAAGCCGTGGCCTCCTTCGCCACTTTCTACGGTGATTCCCCGTAAGCAATCGTTCTACTAGCGCGACGTCGTAGGCCGTTCCGCCCGGACCGGATTCACATCCGATTCGGGCGGCCGGCTCGTGGTGCCTCCGTTCGGGAGCACACAGCCGGACGCGTTATGTCTAACCTGGATCCACCGATGGGGCGCCGGTCGGTGACGGTTTCGGTTGCGGCCGTTAATGGATTGTCGAGGTGTGGGTGATCGCCCAACCAAGGTGTCGGATTGTTCCACTGGATTTTCGGGTCGGGGACCGAGATGGTCGAGCGGATTAGACGATATGAGGGGCTGGGCTGGGGCCCCACTCACATGTGAACGTGGGTGGCCGACAGGAAACGGGTCCTGGCCGGTAGAGCCACAAAATGTGGGAGGCCCAGCGGTGAATCAGCGTACGAGCATTGGATTAGAAATGCACGCACGATCGGTGGTCGCCTGCGGCCTCGACGGGCGAACCGGTGAGCTTTTCGAACGAAGATTGACACCGGACCACGGCGAAATCGTGGACTGGAGCAGGTCCCTGCCAGCTCCGGTGGCGGTGACATACGAGGCCAGGCCGACCGGCTTCGGGCTGGCCAGGTCACTGACCGCGGCGGCATCGAGTGCCTGGTCGCGGCACCTTCGAAGCTGCAGCGCCCGCCCGGAGATCGGGTGAAGAACGACGCGCGCGACGCGCGGCATCTGGCTCGTCTGCTGCACCTCGGACAGATCGTCGAGGTGTCGGTGCCGAGCGTCGAACAGGAGCGGCCCGGGATCTGCTCCGCGCCCGAGAAGACTGTCGTGGCGATCTGATGTCGGACCGCCATCGAGTGTCGAAACTATGACTCCGGCAAGGGATCGTCGACTACGGCGGCCACGCGTGGACGAAGGTGCACGACACCTGGCTGCGCGCCCGACACGTCGATGCACGCGGTCTGCAGCTGGCGTATGGGACCGCCAACGACACCGTGCTCGCGGCGGTGGATCGGCAGGATCGGCTGGATGTGGCGATCGCGGCGATGGCCACCGACAGCGACTACACCCCGGTGGTGACGCGGCTCGGCTGCCTGCGCGGGGTGTCCACGCTGACCGCGTTCGGGCTGGCCGTGGAGATCGGCGATTGGCAGCGCCTGACCGGACGCTCGATCGGCGCCTACCTCGGGCTGGTGCCCACCGAACACTCCTCGGGCGCGACACGCTCGCAGGGGTCGATCACCAAGACCGGTAACGGTCACGCCCGGCGGCTGCTGATCGAGGCCGCCTGGCACCACCGCCCCCCGTATCGCCCCGGAGTGTAGCTGCGGCGCCGCTGGGAGCAAGCCCGTCCCGCGGCTCGGGCCCGCGGACAGCAAGCAAACGGGCGCCTGCACGCCCGCTGGGCCGGGTTCGACGTCCGCAACAAACGCCCGGCACTGGCGAATACCGCGATCGCCCGCGAACTCGTCGGTCGGCAAGGACCGGGAACGGGGATCCTCACAGCGTCCGGGCGAATCATGCGGTGGTGACGGCAGCGCCAGGGAGTGATCCACGAGCCGACTGTTGAGCAATCCTCAACTGTACGTTGGGATCACGCTCGAGATTAGACCAGCGATCCACTCCAGCCGAACAACCGTCCTGCGGTACCCAACCCGCGCATATCAGAGTTGACCACGCGTCGAAACCGACACGCTCGCCACCACCCCGGATCGACCGGACCCACAGAGGCGGCGCCCACGACGACAGTCCTGGACGCCGCCTCGCCCTGCGCCCTTGACAAACCGGTGTACATATCAGGTGGCCTGCGGTTTCGTCGGTGCAAGGAGGCGAACAGTCCTGACCCTTCGTTTTTCCCAGGGGCCACCCTTGCGGGAGATGCAGGGCCAGCGTTCGTGCACCGTTCGTGCACGCCGAGAACGCGATTCGGGCCGGACAGATATCAGGTCCGGCGGATGGCATCGGTCGTCGCATTGGATAGCCGGGTACCGGTCGTTGCGGCAACTCGGTTGAGGTTGCTCGCCATCACCGCAAGCACCCGCCAGGCGCTGTTGGCGGCGCGAAGTGCTTTCGTGTCGGCGTGAACCTGCTCGACGATTGCGCGTCGCGATGAAGCCTTGTCGGCGTTTACCGTGTCCAGAACCGCCGGGTCGGTGGTGGTGGAAATGCGCGGAACCGCCCGTGTCGAACAAGGCGCTCTGCCCGGTCTCCGGCCGGGGGATTGAGGTCGGGAAGCGGCGCATCACCAAACCGGCCCGGTGTCCGCTCTCTCGGCGCCAGCGACCATGCCCGCGACCAGCGAGAACGCCTTCCGGCCCACATGCGCGGCGCCCTTGCCGGTCGGCACCGACACGCTCACCCGCCAAGGCTTTTGCCAACCCGAGTGCCGGAATCAGGCCGGCCGAGGGGAGGCAGTTGTGGTTATCGAAAGCCGCGGTCTTCACCGGCCGGGTATGGGGTAGTTGCACCCTAGATGCCCGTCGTGTCGATCGACCTCGTTCTGTGAGAAGTCCAATTTCAGCACGCAAGGACATCTCGTCGTTTCGACTCCCCTACCCCTTTACAGCATAGTGGATCCACGGTTAAAGCCCTGCGAACTTATACTCCAGCAGCGCTGGCCCGTCCGAACAACGAACTGCCCCGACGTACGACTATGGCCCCCACAAGTGACGTGAGGACCAAAGCCTTTCCAGAAGGGTCTTTACGCCGCCGTCACGATCCTGGATGGTCGATAGAACAGGAGCAGTTGACAAGCGCCAGCGAGGATTCCCACCCCGGCCGCAACGACGAGACCGGCCCACCCATCTGCCGGGTTGCCGCCGAACAGCACCTGATCGATGCTTATCCGTCCTGCACCGAGCATGGCAACACACACGGCGGTTATCGCAATGACGAAGGTGTACTCCCAACCTGACGTCATCACATAGAAGCCCTTCGTGCGGTGCACCGTCCACGCTGCAACCAGCATCAGGGCAACGAACGCTGCCGCGGCGACGGAGGTGAACAGTCCAGCCGCGAGAGCAATGCCGGCGACGATCTCCGTCCCGGCCGCGACCCGAACATGGAAGAAGCCAGGACGCATGCCCAAGCCCTCAAACCATTTGGCGTTACCGGCAAGTCGGCCGCCGAGGAATACTTTGTGGTATCCGTGAGCAGCCATGGTCAAGCCGAGGCTTACGCGCAGCAGCAGCACGGCGAAATCGAAGGAGGTCATCGCTGCGGCCCCCCAGCGACTGTCTTCGCACGACAGTCTTCGACCCAGTTGACAACCGGTGTCGGCGACAGCCCCTGTACGACGTCCGTCACTGCTGCGACCGCACTATTGGTGCTCAATTGTTTTCTCCTCTGCGATGTTGTGTAGGTCGGCCGCAGCGGCATCGCGTCCACGATTGGTTTCCGCATCGGCGGTCCGACGGTGAGTGTGTGCGCTTTACGCATGGGCGACGACTTCATTCGAAGGTTGAGAACCTTCGTTGGTCGAAAGCCTATGCTCTCCCTGAATTACAGTCAATATTCGTAACGCAACACTCCGGCTTGCCAACCTTCGCGTAAGTGACGGATCGATCTCGGCGAGTAAGGCTTTAGTAGGACTGCCGGCCAAGCCCGAGACTCAGAAGTCACCGCGGACTATCGCGACTGCAGCGTTACAGCTATTGACTGTAATGCAACGCACCTTTATGGTTTTGATCACGGCCCTCGATGCACTGTCCGCTCACAGAGGGCACGTCGCGCGGAGACGGCCGCAAAACCCAGAATCAACTCAACTCGCACCTCAGCGAAAGTGAAGTCGCAATGGCCTCTGAGCTCTCCCACTCACACGTATCGACAACCGGGATACGCGTTGATGAACTCATCGACGCGCGGCCGGTAGGCCGCTTCCATCACCTGCTCCTTGCTCTCGCCGGCGCGGTGATGTTTCTCGATGGCTTCGACACCCAGGCGATCAGCTTCGCAGCCCCGGCCATCGCGCGGGAGTGGCGTCTCCCCGTTTCTTCGCTCGGGCCCATTTTCTCCGCCGCCATCGTCGGACTGATGGTTGGCTACCTGTGCCTGGCGCCGCTCGCCCACCGATTCGGACATCGGCGCACGATACTCGTCTGTACCGCAATGTTTGGAATCTTGACCCTCTTGTGCGCACTCACAGCATCACCCATCCAACTGATAGCACTGCGATTCCTCACCGGAGCAGGGTTGGGCGCCGCCATTCCCAGCCTCGTAGCCTTGACCAGTGAATTTGCGCCGGCCCGGCGGCGCTCCTCCTTCGTAGTGTTCATCTATTGCTGGTATGCCTTCGGATTTGTCGCAGCCGGTGTCATCTCCGGCTTCATCATTCCGATGTGGGGCTGGCGGGCGATGTTCGTGGTCGGAGGCACGGCACCGCTGGTGCTATTGGTGCTCTTGCTGCGTCACCTGCCGGAGTCTCCCCGCTACCTTCTCTTGCGCGGTGCCCACGCTCGCGCGCACACAACTCTGCGTCGCCTCTACCCGAACCTGCCCATCAATGTCATCGTAACGACAGACGCACCCGATTCCGGCCAGACAGCCGAGCCCGCCAAGCGGAAAGCCTCCGTGGCACTGGACCTCGTACGAGGCCGATGGTTCCTCAATACCGTCCTGCTCTGGCTTGCTTTCGGCGCAAATCTGGCAACGTTCTATGCGATACAGAGCTGGCTTCCGACAATCGTCGGCTCCCTCGGCGAATCGTCACGCGTGGTCATCGCGTCCACGGTTCTCACCACCATCGGTGGTATCGTCGCGGCCCTGCTCATCGGCCCTGCCATGGACCGGACCAGTCCATTCCGCACGCTCGGAGTGGTCTATCTCCTTGGGTCGGGATTCGTGGCGCTGTTCGGATTGGTCATCGGTGGTGGCAACACGTGGGCGCTCCTCGGATCAGCCTTCCTGACCGGAACATGCGTAACCGGCGGCCAGATGAGCGTGATCGCGTTGGCGACCGTGCTCTATCCGCCTGATATGCGCTCGACAGGTGTGGGATGGGCTCTCGGCGTCGGGCGACTCGGCGGCATCGCCGGACCTTTGGTCGTCGGTGTTGCGCTGGGCGCCGGTGCAGCGCCCCGTGAAGCCTTCTTCGCGATGGCGACAATCCTCGTCGTCGCCAGCATCTGCGTGCTGGCACTCGAACGTCGCGTGCGGTCTCAGCGCCACACCGCGAACTGACCGAAACGCGCGAAACAAGCTGACGTTGAGATGTCCAGACCCAGCCGGCACAGGATCGGTAACCTGCCTCTAGAGTTGACCAGTTTCGTCGGACGCCGCAGGGAAGTGATCGAGGCAAAGCGACTTTTGTCGGTCACACGGCTGGTGACCATGACTGGCACTGGCGGGGTCGGCAAAACCCGTCTCGCACTCCGAGTTGCTACCGAGGTCGCCCGCGCTTTCGACGACGGGGTCTGGATCGTCGATCTAAGCGAGCTGAAAGACGGTTCGTCACTTGTCGCAGCGGTATCCGACATCATCGGACTCACCGTCCAGCCCGACGCAGACCCCGAGGATCGGCTCGCCGAGTATCTCGCGACCTGGGCGGTGTTGCTCGTACTGGACTGCTGCGAACAACTTGTCGCTACGGCGGCCGCACTCTGCACCCTCATATTGCGACGCTGTCCAGGGGTACGAATCCTGGCGACAAGCCGACAGGTATTGGGCCTCGCCGGAGAAGCAGTGTTTCAAGTACCGCCCTTGGCCGTGCCGGACGAACATTCGTCGACGCTACAGGGCACCTCTCGTTACGAGGCGGTGAGGCTGCCCCCTTGGAGTGGACACCCCTGACAATGGTTCTAGTAGAGCCAGGAGGGATGTCGAAGTGGGACGCCAGTCTCTGTACACGGAGGAATTCCGGAAAGACGCGATCGCGCTGTACCGCGCCGCCGACGGCCAGCGCACATACGCGGCGGTCGCCGCGGACCTGGGCATCAGTGGCGAAACGCTACGGACGTGGGTCCGCAAGGACACCGCCCGCAATGGACGCCCGGAGGCCCGCAGCACCGCCGGTGGGAAACCCAAGCGGACGAGCTCGCGCGGCTGCGGGCAGAGAACGCCCGGTTACGCGGTGCCGAGAAAGAATGGCAGCTCGAACGCGACATCCTGCGCAGGGCAGCCGCGTATTTCGCGAAAGAGGTGAAGTGAAGACCCACCGCTGGGACTTCATCTCCGACCATCGCGCCGAGTTCGGCGTGCAGCGGCTGTGCCGGGTGCTGGGAACCTCCCGCTCCGGTTACTACCGGCACCTGGCCACCGAGGATGCTCGCGCCGAGCACGCGGCGGAGGAGCCGCCACAGTCGCCGAGATCCGCGCCATCCATGCCGAGCACCGCAGCGCCTACGGCGCCCCGCGCGTTCACGCCGAACTCCGCTCCCGCGGACGCAAGATCAACCGCAAACGGGTGACCCGGCTGATGCGAATCCACCACGTGGTCGGCCGGCACCTGCGCCGCAGCAAGCGCACGACTATCGCGGACAAATCGGGCCTACCGGTGCCGGATCTGGTGATGCGAGAACACCAGGAAGAAGATATACGCGAAGAGACAAGCTATGGCAGTCGGACGAGATGTACTCAGCGGCGCGATGGGGGGCGTGAATACGTTGAGGATGAAATAGGGCGGTATAGGCGGCGTCGGCGGAGGGCGATTCAGTGCGATCCACTATCCCCAGATGATCGTGCATTCATCGCCTTTGCACAGGCTTGGGCTCCATTCGGTGGCGTGCCGGCGGAAGACACTTTTGTCCAATTTGGCATGACCGTCAGACAGTTCACGATGAGGGTAAATCGCATCCTGCTCGAGGCTGGTTCAACCTTCACCCAACACGACGGTCGGTCACCGCGTACCTGAATTGCTTGGCATTGCCGGAGTTCCGCGATTCCAGCATCGTTCCGCCCGGCAGGGTCGGTGACTGCTTGCCAGCGTCTGCCCAAATTGACCTACGAGAGAATCCACAACCGACCGCGAAACTTCCGGGCCTACTCTCCTCGGACGCCGCTGGCAACAGCAGTTCAACTCCGCTACACGACACTTCGTGAGATCTACCTTCGCTATCGCCGCGGTTCGCGGCATCGTGCGTGTCGGCAGTCGGGCGCCGGAAGTCTCCTCGGGAACAGGGCTCTCACTCGCTACCCAACGGATTCGATTGGCCGCCTCGATACGATCTGCACGGGTTGCGCACCGTCGCCGATCCTCTACGCGTGGGCCGCGGTCGCCGACTCGTCAGCCGATGCCCGCAACAAGCGCAGCCTGGTGCTCCCGCGCCTCGCCGCCGCTCATGCCGTCGGGCGAGACCTCGCTGGGCTCCGGAATCGAGTCACTGGAAGTAGGACGCATAGTCGCTGAAACGAACCTGACCGGTGGGGCTCTAGTGTATTGCGTCGGCGACCGGCGACGGGATAAGTGCCCAGTGGGCACGCAGCGCGGCCGCCAGGGAAGGATTCAATATGTAGAGCAGGCAAAGTTCACTCTCCGGAGCGGCGGCGCCATCGACATGCCTACCGCCGAACTCACACCCCCTCGGTGTTGGTCACCAGTCGAGCTACGCCCGAAATCTGTTGCGCTGCGAAGCCGTAGACCGCTGGCACCGTGTAATCCGACCGGTAGAGCGCCATCAGGGTTCGTATCGCGTCGTTGTTCCTCAACCAGGTGCCCACGAACCCGCCGGGAGCGATCAATGAGTTCACCTGCGTCGTCGGCCCGCGTTGGCCGGACTCTCCAGCAGCCCGCTGGTGTTCACGTAGAGCTCATAGCTGGGGCCAGAACCTACGGTGTGGGGTGTCCATCGACGTTGGAGTACAGGGAGCTCAGCGGGGACCCGAAGACACGGGCACGCCCCAAGCGCTCCCCTGCTCGCGATCGAGCACCGTGACCGCCTTGTTCTTCAGCCCGAAGATGTAGACCAGCAAGCTGACCCCGATCACTACCGTCACATAGAAGATGAACCAACCGACGTGACCGGCCGACTTTGACGCCTGGAAAAGCACCGGCGCCGTACCGCCGAAGATGGAGTTCGCGAGCGCATATCCCAGGCCCACACCCAAGGCACGGATGTCGGCGGGGAACAGCTCCGCCTTCACGATCGCGTTGATCGAGGTATACCCGGTGAGGATGACGTAGCCGACCGCGACCAGCGCGAACGCCATCAGCGGCGAGGTGGTCTGCGGAAGGAAGGTGAGCAGCACATAGGTGTAGAGGACACCACCCACACCGAAGAAGATCAGCAGCGGCTTGCGCCCGACGCGGTCGCTGACGAGGCCGCCGATCGGCTGCAGCAGCAACAGAAAAATCAGCCCCAGCAGGTTGATCCACGTTGCCGTCAGCGCATTGTCGGCCCCGAAGGTGGATTTCACAATCGCCGGCGCGTTGACACTGTAGGTGTAGAACGCGACCGTGCCACCCGCGGTAATGAGGAACACCAGCAGCAGCGGACGCCAGTGTTTGGTGAACAACGCCGTCAAGGAACCCGCCGTCCGGTCCTCACCCGCACGGATGGCCTTCAGATGCGACTCGCTGAGCGACTCGTCCATCGAACGCCGAATCCACAGCACGACCAGTGCGGCTATGCCGCCGATGAAGAAGCCGATCCGCCATCCCCAATCCTCCAACGCCTCGACATCGAGAACGCTGAGCGCGATCAGGAGCGTGAACTGCGCGAGCACGTGGCCGCCCACGAGGGTCACGTACTGGAAAGACGACAAGAAGCCGCGCCGATTCGCGGTCGCCGCTTCGGACATGTACGTCGCCGAGGTGCCGTACTCCCCACCCGTGGCGAATCCCTGCACAAGCCGAGCGACGACCAAAACCACCGCCGCCCAATACCCGATGATTTCGCGCGTCGGCATGACCGCCACCACGAAGGAGCACGATGACATGATGGTGATGCTGAGCATCAGGGCGGACTTGCGGCCACGACGGTCGGCGAACCGGCCGAAGAACCAGGACCCCACCGGTCGCATGACGAAGGTGACCGCGAAGATCGCGTAGATGTAGAGCGTGGAGTTGGCGTCGTTCTCGTCGAAGAACTGCGCCTCGAAGTACGTGGCGAAGACCGTGTAGATGTACACGTCGTACCACTCGACGAGGTTTCCTGCCGAGCCCTTCATCGTGTTGAGCACCGCCCGCCGGGTGCTCGTCGGAGCGCGGGTTGGACTGGACGGAGTCGCGTCATCGCTCATCCGTAGACGATAACGGATCGACCTCCCAGCCTGGGCGAGTCGCCCTAGGGGCGGTCTCAATTCGGTCCCGGTTCGTCACCACGCAGTCAGGGCATCGAAGGATCAGCGAACAACACGCGGCGCAAGCCCTGGCAGGCGGCGATCACGGTCGTCGGCATAGACAGGAAGACTGTCCCACCTGAATCGACAATTCTTCCCTGCGAAGCAGGCGACGAGTCTCAGCCCAATCTTCCACATCCTTCGTCTCTCCCGACTCGACTCGCGTCAAGATCAGTGTGCAGGGGGTCAAAACTGAGAGTACGGCGCATTCAAGCGGTGGTCGCAACACTGTCGGTTCACGGTGCCAGAATCTCGGGCAGAACCTGTGCCGGTGTTCGCGAGTCGAGGTTCTCGCGTGTCGGTTGTTCAGACACTCACAGCGTGTTCGTTCGTGCCGACCACGGACCCGCCCTGCACGTGTCGGGCGTGGCGCGGCAGGCGTTCATCGCCGTACCGTGCGGTTGTTCGACAGTGCTGCCCTCCTCCAAGGGACAGAGACCGGATGTCGACCCAGGGACCGCCACGTGGCGGTGCGCGGGTGGAGAGCACACAGCGAAAACTCGACATTGCGGAACACCGTGCGGCGTGCCAGCGCCATCAGGACCGCCATGCCGGTCACGGCCATCCACATCGGCAGCGGGTAGAGAGCGAGACGCTCCCCCAGGCCGAAATGGAGCGCCTGTCCCAGCATGAGGCCGGCGCCGACTAGGCCCACGAGTGCGCACAGGGCCGACCACAGAGCGACCAGCCGCTTCTCATGCCACATATGCCAGGCGATGAGCACGAGCACCACGTGGCGCGCCACGAAGCCCGGCAACACGGCCGACCAGTGGATGATCGTTCCATCGTTCGCCGGAAACAGTCCGGTGGCAGCGGTGCTGACCGCGATGATCACGGCAAGCGAGAGTATCCACTTCTTCTCCCGGCCACTTCTTATGTGCTGATGAAGAAACAGTGCACCGAGGAGGGTGAGCACCCCGAGCGCGACGAACGTCGAATTCATGACGTCGTGCATCGGTGAGCAGGATCCGACTTCGCAGGTCGTCACGCCCAGGGAGCTGATCGAGTCCTGCGCGAAGCTGTAAGGCGTGCTCCACGCCGCCGCGGTGAACACCTCCGCCAACAAGTAGGCGAACGAAAGTACCCAGGCCGTGCCAGCTGCTGCGTGGCGAAGATTGTGGGTTCTCGGTGATGTTCCGGCGCGGTGTGGATTGCTGATGGTGCATTCTCTCCGTCGAACGAGATGTGTCGAGCGAGGCCGGAACGGACCGGCCCGGATGATATCCGTAACTCTACTGCCCGACCCTGAGGATGCTGTCCGAAATGTCTGTATGTGGTCACAGGATGGCCTTGAATTCGAGATCCGGTCAGCCTCCGCTGTGTATCCAGTGGCAGTTGCCGGGGATCCGCTCTCGACTCGGCTCAGACATTCCCTTGCAGTCACCAACCCTCGGACACGGCATTTGTGCTGCTCGAGGCATCGCGGCGAGACCCACCCCGCAACTGACACCGGGTGAGAAGGCAAAGGGAAGCCGCCGGCACCTTCCCCGGCGTCAGCGGCTCCTCATCCCTTCCGGGAACGCTACGCAATGTAGGTCTTACCCGGTCAGGGGCGACAGTGACGCCATATCGCCTCTCGGCAAGTGGTCGCTCGCAGCGACTTTTCTGGTGTGGTACCCGGGGTATGGGCGCCACCGTCATAGTCTTCAACAGCGGCCTTACCGGTGGTATTCCGACGCGGGCGTGTCCGCCGAGAGGACGGGCCTGCGGGGCGCCACCGTGGTCAGTGGGTGTCCTCCGCTGCGATCGCTTCAGCAGGTCTGCGCCGTTGTTGCTGACGTTGTTGACGGCCTTGGACACTTCCCCATGTCGATCACCAGTACGGGGCGCGCAATATCCTCAACCATTTGGTTGACACAATTCCTTGTCAGCCCCACCACCACCAGCGCGCCCCACGACAGCGAATGATCTCGCGAAGCTGCAGCCGGGGCGACGGTGTGAGGGCACCGTCTCTATCCGTGTTCGCCTCTTCTGCGGCAGCGCCGGGCACGTCGTCGCCACTAGTGCTGCGCGTTGGAGGGCGCAAAAGGTTCGTCCATGGTCTGGGTTCAGCTCACAGTAGGGGCGGGGCTGCCGGGGTAGGGCAGTGTTGCGGTGAGTCCCGTGATCAGGATGTCGAGGCCGCGCTCGAGTTCCGCGGTGCCGTCGTACGACGCCAAGACGGGTGCGAGGCCGCGCAGGAGGGGGAAGTCTCCGATCGGCAGCCGGTGCAGGCCCAAGCGCAGCAAGTCGTCGTGCTCGTCGGGTTGTTCGACGATTTCCTGGAGTTCGTTGAGGACGTGACCGTGGAGGAAGCCGAACAAGGCCCGGTACACGTGCAGGGCATCAGTCGCAGTGAAACCTGCCCGGGTGAGCAAGGTGAGGATGTTCTCGAGCGGGCGCAGTGTTCCCAGGGGGCGCAGCCCAAGGGGCGTCGACAGGGGTCGGGTGACCAGGAGCGGGACCACGTGGGGATGGTCGAGCGCCAACCGGCGGAAGCCCCGGGCGACCTCCCGGAGTTGGGTTGCCCAGTCGCCGTCGTCGGTGTCGACCTCGAGTTGTTCGAGGACGCGCTCGACGACGGCGTCGACGAGCGCGGCCTTGTTCGGGGCGTGACGGTAGAGGGTCATCGGGTCGCGGCCCAGGGCTTTGCCGAGGCGACGCATGGACAGTGCGTCGATTCCGTCGCGGTCGATGATCTCGAGTGCAGCCGTCAGGATTCGCTGTCGGGTGATCGGGCCGCTGTCCGGAACCTGACCGTTGCCGGAGCGGGTCGTGCGATCAGCGGGGGCCTTGGCCATAAGAAACACTTCCTTCATCGCATCCAACTGTAGGCCTTTGCCGTAGGTCTCGGTAGTAGACCTACAGTGTTGACACGTCGGAGAATGCAGCGTTGACTGGGTACTACAACCCAGGCCCTGGAGGCCGCCATGATCATCATCTTCGGACTCGTCGTCCTTCTCGCCGCCGTGATCGTCGGACTCACCGGCGTGCTGAGCAACAGCGGCGACGGGCACGCATTGACCGATAACTTCGCGGTGTTCGGCTATCACGTCACCGGCTCCACCGGAACACTGTTCCTCTACGGCATCGTCGTCGGCGCGGTAGGGCTCATCGGACTCGGGCTGCTACTGGCCGGTGCCCGGCGCACCTCCCGGCGCGGCCGCATCGCCCGCCACGACCTGACCGAATCGCGCCGCGAAACAGCGGATGCATACCAGGACCGGGACCGCCTCGCCGAACAGCGCGGCAGGGTCGCCGCGAACCCGGACACCGTCGACAGGACACCGCACGGGACAAGCCGCGACCAGCGAGACGGGCGACGGGACTGGCGGCACCCGTTCGGCCACCGAACAACGAGGGCCGCAGCCACCCACGACGTCGCACGCTGAGGGCACCCCGGCACCGGGTCCCCCCCACTGACATCGGCCGCCGCACCCCCGCACCGGCCGATCACCCGAGAGAGAAGAAGTACCGCCATGAGCATCGTGAAGAAGCTTCGGCACAAGACCGAAACCGCGGAGGGCGCCACCAAGAAGACCGTCGGCAAGGCCCTCGGAAACGAACGCATGGAAGCCGAGGGCCGTGCAGAGCAGGCCAAGGGCAACACCAAGCAAACCGGCGACAAGCTCAAGCAGGCAGGGCAGAAGATCAAGCACACCTTCAAGCACTGACCCGCTCACACACCCTCCGATACCCCAAACCCCTACTCTCTGTACCGAAATCAGGTCGACCTCATGATCATTCTCGGAATCATCCTCGCCATCATCGGCGCGGTCGCCGGCATCCCCATCCTCCTGTACGTCGGGGTCGCGCTCATCGTCATCGGAGTAGTCCTGGTGATCATGGGGTCGATGGGCCACGCGGTCGCAGGCCGACGCCACTACTACTGACCCGACCCTGAGGCCGCACCGGACGGGGCACCACCAGGTTCCGGACGGGGGCTCGTCCGGAACCTGGAGCACACCATGGCCATCTCCGATATCACGGAATACGCACACCTCACCGACGCGGACGTCGAGGCACTCAGCGACGAACTCACCAGCATCCGCCGGGACGTCACCGAGTCGCTCGGCGAGGCCGACGCCGCCTACATCCGCCGCACCATCGGCCTCCAGCGGCTACTGGATGCCGCTGCACGGCTGGTGATCTACGGCAGCAGAAGACCGGCGGGCTGGGTCCTCGGGACGACAGCGCTCGGTGTGGCCAAAAGCGTGGAGAACATGGAGATCGGCCACAACGTCTCCCACGGCCAATGGGACTGGATGAACGACCCGGAAATCCACTCCACCACCTGGGAATGGGACATGGCCGGCCTGTCATCACAGTGGCGCTACTCCCACAACTACCGCCACCACGTGTTCAGCAACGTCGTCGGAATGGACGAGGACCTCGGCTACGGTGTCCTCCGGATCACCCGCGACCAGCCGTGGAAGCCCGAACACCTTCTGCAACCGCTGCGAAACCTGCTGCTGGCGGCCATGTTCGAATGGGGCATCGCCCTCCACGACCTGTATTCCGAGCAGACCCGGGCCGGCACCGCCGCCGAGAAATCCGCTCACCGCCGAGCACTGATCGGGAAGTTCGCCCGCCAGACAGGCAAGGACTACGTGCTTTTTCCCGCCCTCAGCGGACGCCGGTGGCGGCGGACGCTGACGGCGAACCTGACCGCGAATCTGCTGCGGAACGTATGGGCGTACGTGGTGATCTTCTGCGGGCACTTCCCCGACGGCGCCGAGAAGTTCACCCTCGCCGAACTCGAGAACGAAACGAGGCCGGAGTGGTATCTGCGGCAGATGCTCGGCGCCGCGAACTTCCGGGCCGGCCCGGTGCTGGCGTTCCTCAGCGGCAACCTGTGTTACCAGATCGAGCATCACCTGTTCCCCGACCTCCCCAGCAACCGCTACGCGGAAATCTCCACCAAGGTGCAAGCACTGTGCGAGAAATACGACCTGCCCTACACCACAGGCTCCCTGGCCGGGCAGTACCTGCAGACACTGCGCACCATCCACAAACTCGCACTGCCCGACCGGTTTCTGCGCGCGACCGTCGACGACGCCCCCGAGACGGCCTCCGAACTGAAATTCCGCACCGTGCGTGAGCCGATCGGATCGACCCCGGCTTCCCGCATCGGGCTCCGGACAGCCCTACGAGCCCTGCCCACTCACCGTCGCACCCGCCGACGGTCGACACCACCAACATCGGACGATCGCCATGCCTGACACCACACCTTCCCCGGCACCCGCCGCCACCTCCTCGCCGGCGTCGCAGGACAACTCGTCCTCTACCGCAGGACGGGTGGCCCAGAACAGCGTCTTCGAACGATTCGCCCGCGCAGGGTTCGTCGTGAGCGGCATCGTGCACCTGATCATCGGCTATATCGCGATCCGGCTGGCCCTCGGCGGCGCAGCCGGCACCGCCGATCAATCCGGTGCCATGACGGAACTGGCTGCCAAACCGGGCGGCATCGTCGCACTGTGGGTGGGCGTGGTCGCGTTCGCCATCATGGGCCTGTGGCGGCTCGCCGAAGCGGCACTCGGCAGTTCGTCCCGACCGGACGCCGACAGCAAGAAATCGGAAATCATCGATCGTCTCAAGGCCTTTGCCCTGGCGGTGGTCTACTTCGCTTTCGCCTTCTCCGCATTCGGATTTGCCCGCGGCAGCGGCAAGTCGAGCAGCGGCCAGAGTGCGGGGATCACGGCCCGCCTGATGCAAACCACCGCCGGCACGATCGTTCTCGTGGCCGCGGCGCTCGTCATCATCGCGGTCGGCGGATACCACGTCTACAAAGGAGTCAGCCGCAGCTTCCTCGACGACCTCGAAGGAACCACCAGCCCGCTCGTGCGACGACTGGGCACGGTCGGATACATCGCGAAAGGTCTGGCCATCGCCGCCATCGGGTTGCTGGTGATCCTCGCCGTCAGTCAATCCGAGCCCGATAAGGCCTCGGGACTCGACGGCGCCTTCAAAACCGTCGGCGCCCAACCCTACGGAGTGGCCCTCCTCGTCGCGGCCGGCCTCGGCATCATCACCTACGGCCTCTACAGCTTCGCCATGGCCCGCTACGCCAAGATGTAGTCGGACACAGCGCCGCAGCAAGCCGGCGCGTGAGGCGCCTGCCGCGCTCGACAACCAGCCCGCCGCGAAGACCTTCGACGTGTCCTGTCACAGTCGCCGCTCCAAATTTGCGGAGTCTCGTCTCGGGTCGTCCCGACAGACACGACGCGGCCTAGGTATGACTAGGTGAATGTCGGTGTTCTCTGTGCGTCTCGCCGACGACTCTGAAGAGTGAACCCACCGCGCCGGCGGTGATGCGTGGCCGCCCGGGCCGCCTGGACCGCCTATGCAGCGAAAGGACTCTCCGTGCCAACTGACACCTCTGCGGTAGCCGGACGGGACCCTTCGGACAACGCGGACGCACAGCTACTGTCCGCCGCGGCAACACTCCTGGCCAAACAGTATGGTTGCAGCCAGGATGCCGCCTTTGATGCTCTCCTCGACATTGCCCGCCGCAACCACGCCAGCGTAGCCAACGCAGCCGAGCACGTCCTGTCCCGGCAATCGACCGTTGACGGCCGGAGAGAGCAGCAGGAACCCCGCCTTGCGGCCCCTCCGCGCCGTGCGGGTCCCATGACGCCGGCGGTGTTCAAATGAACAAGATGCCGCATTCGCCGCCCCTCGACGATCCCGCCACGCGCAGGGACAACGTCCCACGCGATTCCGGTGACTGGCAGGCGCGTGCCGCGTGCCGGGGAAACGATTGGGCAGTGTTCTTCTCACCCGACGCCGAACGCGGCCACGCCCGCGACCGACGCGAAGCGCAGGCCCGGCAGATCTGCCTGCCCTGCCCCGTGCTCGAGCAGTGCCGCGATCACGCGCTCGCTGTGGGTGAACCCTATGGTGTGTGGGGTGGTATGACGGAAGCGGACCGACGAAGGCACACCAAGCGACTCCGCCGCGG
This sequence comes from Rhodococcus mengyinensis, assembly GCF_048381435.1. Classification (NCBI taxonomy): domain Bacteria; kingdom Bacillati; phylum Actinomycetota; class Actinomycetes; order Mycobacteriales; family Nocardiaceae; genus Rhodococcus; species Rhodococcus mengyinensis. The sequence continues at coordinate 20,414 of NZ_JBLWIT010000160.1, forward strand.
TGAGCGCCGACCACTCGGTTCCCAGCACCCGCGGCCCGTGACCGCCGGCCCCGCCAATGCGACGGTCGACATTGACTCTTCAGCCACCGACCACCCGCAAACCGGTGGGGCGTTGAGGGGTCGCCCCACCGGCACGATCACGGGCACGATCACGGTGTTCTAGCTCAGACAGCCGGGATCTCCGCCGGCGTTGAAGTGTCGCACTTCTCCTTTCAGCCGGAATCGGTTCCCAAGCGGGATCGAGCCATACCGTGATCACAAACGGTGAAGTCGCCGAACTCTGATCGAAGACACAGCGGCGGGCTGAAGGTTTGAGACACGGTTCGACGAGCCGATCCAGCCACGGGTTCAAGCTAAGCAAGCGCCGGTCACGAACCTTCGAGAGCCGACAATCAACCCGGAGGATGCCGGTGAAGTCCCCGTCCGGCACCCAGCTAGAAGTCGACCCCGTGGCCATCGAGCCACCGCGCGGGGGTGAACCACGGTGTATCGAGGTGATACTCCTTGTCGAGTGCGTCCAATATCGAATGCGCGTCCGACCCCCGGTAACTTTCGTACATCCGAACATTGAGTCCTGAACGCTTTTTCACAGCATCGAACATGATGCCGTGGCGGAATAGCACCGTCACGGAAGGACAAACCACGATATTGCCACCGCGGTCGGCCGCCTCTCCGTCCACAACGTCCACGCACAACACCATGCGGGGATCTGTCGAGAGCACAACGAGCAGCAGATCCAGATCGTGGGGGTTCGTTACCCCGTGCCATGGCCTTCTCCCCTCCCCACCGCCGGCCACTACACAGTCGAGGGCCCGCCGCCACGGCCGCCCTTCGACGATATGCAAGCGGCCACCGGACCTCAGAGGCGGAAGCGGACAGTACCCCGCCGACCCGGATTCGGAGTGGTGCGTCGTTCCGTGTTCGGTCGTCATACTCCCGGCGTGCCCGTGGGCATCCGTTCCGAAACATCGGAATTCCCCCGCTGGCCGGCTCCGCGAAGGCCTCCACTGAGCCCGTCCCCACCCTCGCCGTGAACTTCTTCGCGTCGCCGCGCCCGTACGATTCCGTTCGCGGCGAGTCGGAAACTATCGAATGCGAGTCACCATCTCTGGGGATCCAAGTCACGCTGCCCGCGGCTGATCTGGGGGCGGCGGATATCGCGCTCCCAGGCCCCGACTACTTCCAACACCCGCCATGGATGCGAGGGGGATCCGTAGGGATATGACGTACTTTCCGCCAAAAATTCCGCCCGATTTGTCATTCTTTGTGCATACAGTGGAGTAGAGTATTTCGGCCGAGGCGGGCATTGCCTACTGGACGTGGAGTGGGCGCATAAGAGGGACAAAGGCATTGAAATGGCGCGCCAAACCACTTCAAAACTAATCGCCGACGGATTGGCCACAGCGTTTGTGCAAGATTCGCGACGTGGCCTGAAGCCGATCTTGACGCTCAGATCCGCATCGGCAAGCTGGCCTCCAGCGTCGACAGACGCGCCCGGGACACGTCCGCGCGTCCGATGGCCGGCCGGTGGTCGACTCAGATCTTGGTCCTCCATCGCATCCCGCCAGCGATCCTCGGTGGTCGCTGGCAGTCCTTCGTCGATGGCCGGTTCCTGAGGGTCGACATCTCCCCTTCCGGGACCCAATCGATCGCCATGACCGACAACCGCGCCCGGCGATGTCGATACCGGGATGTGGATCGGTCGCGTCGCTGGTACCTGCTATTGGCGATAGATCTCCACATGGGCGTTGGTGATCACGCCGACATTCAACGAGGGGGCACCCCAGTTCGTGCCGCAAGCCCCGATGGCCTGACCTGTCGGCACAAATGAGCGAGTGGACTGGCTGAAGGGCCCTAACGCATAGAACGGAAAGGCGTTGGGAATGCCGTGAAGGCCCCAACAGTCGACGATCAGCGCGTACTCCCTACCAGCGGGCGCACCGGTGTCATGGCAGGTTGCCGTCGCACTGAAGGCATCCCGCTGGATGACGCAAGCTTGGGGGTCCGCATGGGCGGTGCCGGAGCCGATGATCGCTGCGACGGCAAGCCCCGATACGAGGGCGGCCGTGACGCGTGCTGCAGCGATGATTGTTCTCTTCATTGAGATCCTTTCAGTAGCAATATGTCTGGTGTCGGGCAGCCCCGCTGTCCCGTCCGGTGACCGACAGCCCGCTCATCGTGCAAGGTGATACAACGTTGCTGTTCTTGTACGAATCCACTGGGCCCGGACGAGGGTCGACGCGAAGAGTGACTACGGATATGCCACGGATGTTGTCGGGCGTCGAGTGGCCGGATTCGGAAGGTCTAGGGCCGAGGAGCGAGCCGGCGTCGTCGACCATCGACCTCACTGCCGACTACACCCGGCCCCGTTCAGAAAACTTTCAGCATCCCAGGCGACCAAATCGGTGACGATTCCAGACGAACCCATCGTTCTCGCTCCTTGTGGTCGTTATCTAGCCTTGGCACCTTGATCGTCCGGACCGAATGGTCTGTTACGTTTTCGAATCCCTCAGCCGAGCACGGGCGCGGAATGCACACGTGGGCGAGCAAGCCGTCGGACCGGTGTGATTGTGACGACCTGGACCACGGTGTTCAGTCCCGGTTGCCGATCCATGACCGGACATCGTCGGGAGCGGGTCATGGCAGAGGGCGCTGGCCGCTCCCGATCGTTGCTTCCGCACAACTGAACTCATTCTCCGAAATCCCTGCCAACCCCGGCACCGTGTAGGGGCACTATTGCGGTGCGGGCGGATGCCTACTGCCCTCAGTAGTCTGCGAGTTCGATGACGAGTGGAATGCCGGTGTCGAACCAATAGCGGTGCAGATCCTTGATCTTGGCCCGGGAGGGTCGCCCGCGAAGATGCAGCCGGCACTCGCCGAAGTCAATGAGGTGAACCGTCTCGCAGATCGCGTCTCTTGCCTGCTGCAGTTCGGTCGGGTCGCTGATCTCTCGCGCGACGCCAGCAAATGTTCGGCGTCGCAGTCGCAAGTGAACCTTCGGGTTGCCGCGGATGTTCCACACCCAGGATGAAACGGCCAGAGGTCGCTCGATAGCCAGGGTGGGTGGGCGAAGCATCACCACGTACACCTTGTCTTGGCGCCGGATGGCGCGAACGTAGTTGCGGCGCTGCTTGCCGCTCTTGCGCCCAGTGGTGGTGAGGACTCCGTGCCCGGGTGGTGTCGAGACAGCGAAGACCGTCAGCATGATCTTGCTGAGGATGCGTCCGCCCCTGGCCGATTGCAGCAGCTGCCTGTGCTTCGGTGCTTGGCTTGTGGCCGCGTCCCGGATGGCGGCGGCACAGACGGTCACCGCCTTGTCACCCGATGCGGAACCGTTAATTGGGGCTTCTGCCATCTTGAGCCTTCTCGTGTCTCCGCGCTGTCACTTCTGACCAGCATCGCAGATCGTCCTTGCCGCTCGCAGCTAATACGTGCGCGAGCCGGACGACGCACGGACTGGTACGTCTGAGGACGTTCGTGCTCATCGCGAACCGGTCAACGATGCAGTTACCGTTCCGCGGCTCGCCCACACCCTTTGGCTCCACCACTGAATCGAGGATTTCCCCCGTCCACCGCGGCCGCAGATGTGATTCAGCCCGCCTGTTTCAGGTCGCTGTAATAAGTGTGCGCCTTGGCAGCGAGCAACCACAGCGGGTCTTCGGTGCCCTCGCGGGCATAGCCCTTGTCCCGGCCGTCTTCGAGGTACTGAGTCCGCACCCAATCCTCCATCGCCTCCGGCGACTGGTCCGGTAGTCGATAGATGACTGCGAGTGCGCCTTTGAGCTGGTCGTCATCGATGGTCATCGTTTGACGCTGTTTACGGAGCCACAACGCCTTCTTGCTCTCACCAGCGCGATGCAGTGAGGTTAGCGATTCTCACTTCCACTTCGAGCAGGAGTGGGCAAACGTCCGATCCGACAAGCTCGGCGCATGTGAAGATTTGTTCATGCGTACCGAGGATCACGACGAGCCCGCAGGTCACAGTCAACCGACGGCTGACGATGGGCCGTTCACGTTGACGGTCGATGGCGAGGTTTTCACTGTGAGACTACGTCCAGAGGAACCAGGCGCCTGCGACTACGACTGGGAATCCGGACCGAACAAAGGGTACGGATTCTCCAGCTTTCAACGCGTGGCCTACTCCGGTATTCAAGACCGAGCGAACACTCCGTCGGCCGCGCTCCAGCCGAACACGATTGACGAGCATCGCGAATCGATCCGCGACTTCCTCGGCCAGATCAACCCCGAGACCGGTTACATCGGCGACTAAGACTCCGCGCACCGTGGCACGCATCCCGCCCCCGCCCGCCGATCCGCCACCGCTCCGACAAGCGACGCGGCCAGACCGCTCACCGACCGTGGCCGCTGGTCGGTGCGGGGCTGTGCGGCGATCCGATCATCTGGCCCGACCCCAGCCCCGGCTCGCCGACTGGTGGGACCGAGTACTCGGCCGGCCCGCGACCAGGACCCGCGGACCTGCTCGCATGTGTGGAATCCGTGCGGTCCTATGTCGTCGGCTCGGCGGAAAGTACGGTCATCGCGGGCGCGGTGTGTTCTGCTGAGACCACACAGAAGCCGGGAGGTGCGGTGTGCGAGCTGGGTTCGGTGGTCTGGCGCCGATGAGCCCAACCGAGGCGATGTTCGTGCTCTTCGAGTCTCCGTCGCACCCGATGCACGTGGCCACCCTGACCCTGTTCGATCCCCCGGACGGCACAGCACCCGATGCCCACGCCTCCGACATGGTCGAGCGCCTGCGCGCCCACACCGAGGCCGGCGAATTGTTCCGCAAACGCCCTGTCCGCCGACTGCACGGGTATCCGTGGTGGCGGCTCGAGAAGCACGTCGATCTCGGATATCACGTGCGGCATACCGCCGTTCCCGGCGACGGCACCAGGGCCGAATTGCTGTCGCTGGTCTCGCAGATGCACTCGATGCCGCTCGATCCGCAGCACCCGATGTGGGAGATGCACGTCATCGAGGGACTGACCGATGGGCGCACCGCTGTATACACGAAATTCCATCTGTCGCTAACCGACGGCGCCTCGGGGATGAGGCTGTTGCACCGCACGCTCTCGGTCGACCCCGACCTCCGGGACTCCCCCGCGCCGTGGAGCCCGTCGGTCGCGGCCCCCACTCGGTATTCCTCCCTCGACCCACACGGGGTGCTGCGGTCTGGCCTGGGCATCACGCGGGAGATGGCGGCCGCCGCTCCCACCCTGGTCCGTGCCGGCTACCACGGACTGACCGAAGAGCGCCTGACGTTGCCGCTGCAGTCCCCGCCGACGATCTTCAACGCCCCGACCGGCCGTGCCCGCAAGGTCGCCGCCCGGTCCTGGCCCCTGAAACAACTGCGCCGGCTCTCCGCCTGTACCGGTGCCCCGTTGGATGTGATCGTGTTGACCCTGTGCGCGGGCGCGCTCCGCGCATATCTGCTCGAGCAGTACGCACTCCCCGAGGCTTCGTTGACCGCGATGCTCCCCGTCCCGCTCGACCTCGGCGAGGACCCCACCATCGGGCCGGGCGGCAACCGAGGGGTCGGGGCAATGGTGGTGTCCCTGGCCACCGACGAAGACGACCCCCTTGCCCGCCTGGCACGGATCGCCGACTCCGTAGCCCATACCAGCGGGATTGTCGCGGCCCTGAGCCGTACCCAATTTCAACTGCTCAGTGCCATGACGTTGAGTCCGATCATGCTCGACCCGATCCGCCAGGTCCTCGACGACATCCCGCCACCGTTCAACGTGATGATCTCCTACACCCCGGGGCCGACCCGCCCGCGGTACTGGAACGGCGCCCACCTCGACGCCGTCTACCCAATCCCGACCCTCGCGCGTGGCCAGGCGTTGAGCATCACCCTCACCAGCCGATCCGGGCAGCTGCACGTCGCGGTCGTCGGTGACCGGACGGCGGTCCCTCATCTGCATCGGATCATCGGCCACCTCGATACCGCCTTGACCGACCTCGCCACCGCGGCCCGCACAACCCCGCGGTGACACTGGGGACGGCTCGCCGGCACGCATTCGTTTGGGGCATCCGGCCACCGCCCATTGCCTCCGACGGGTAGGGGGAGCAGTGTGAAACACAGACAAATGACCGGCGACGCCGCGTCGGCGCCGCCCTGAGAAGAAGGGTGCCGATCGTGTTCGCACGCTCAACCACAATTCAAGCGCATCCGTCGTACATCGACGCCGGGATCAAGCACGTACGCGACACCGTGATGCCCGCGCTGGCGGACGTAGAGGGCTGCCTCGGAATGTCTCTGCTCATCGATCGCGGCACGGGCCGGTGCATTGCGACCAGTTCGTGGCGGGACGAGGAATCGCTACGCGCCAGCGAGGGGCAGGTACTGAAGCTACGTGACGTCGCAGCCGAGGTCTTCCACGGCACCACCGAGGTGTCGCGGTGGGACATCGCTGTCATGCATCGCGACCACCATTCGGACCGCGGGGCCTATTGCCGCGTCACGTGGGTCAAGACCGAGTCGGCCCATATGGACCGCGCCGTCGACGTGTGGAAGATGGCAGCACTGCCCAAGATGGAGGAACTCGACGGCTTCTGCAGCGCCAGTCTGATGCTCGACCACGCCGCGGGTCGCGGGGTGTCGTCGCTGACATTCGACAGCTCCGAGGCAATGGAACGGAACAGGGAACGCATCGACCGCATCCGGGACGAATGGGTTCGCGAGGCGAACGCCGAGGTACTCGATACATGCGAGTTCGAGCTCGCCATCGCGCACCTGCACGTCCCTGAGATGGCGTGAACTGTCGAACTGCCCCGGAGGGAATCCCACACTGCAACCATTAGGACTCACCCGCAGCTCGTCAGTGCCACAACCGAACTGATGTCCAGGGGACCACGGCCGAGCAGCGGGTGAAGCTGTCGCCTCACCCAGCCGTCGGCACCCTCGCCGCGGTGACCCGCATTCGCGTCACCCCGGCGGTGGCATCACAGTGTCCCGCCGCGCCCAAGGCGCCACGCACACCCCGGCCCAGGCTTACCCTGGGCCGGAACTGCTGCACCCAATCCCCTCCCCCGCGAGAATCGTCAAGTCAGGTGCCGCCGGGATACCTCGGACCCATAGCGGGCACCGCTGACGCCGGACAATCGCCCACCACATGATCCCGAAGGCCATGATCCCCACAGGCTCATGGCCTTCGCCGCAGGTTGGCCACGGAATCCATCAGCGCAATGTTGCAACTCACGCCACCGGCATCTGCGCCTGAGCATCATGGAAGGCCCGCTCGAGCTCAGCTGAGATCCGGCCGCGCAGGGACACCTCGTGACCCGCCCCGATCGCCCACTCACGAATCTCCCTGGACGACTTCTTCGCCGGAGCCTTACTCACGGCCGTCCTCTTGACCGGAACCTTCACCGCGACCACCTTCTTCACGGCCTTTTTCTCCGCAACCGCCTTTGTCGCGACTATCTTCTTCGCGATTGTCTTCTTCCCGGCGGTCTTCGTCCCGGCGGTCTTCGTCGCCGGAGCCGTGCGCGCCGCCGCCCTCGTCACAGGAGCCGTCGCCGCGGCGGTGTTTCTCACAGTTGTCTTCTTCGCGGCAGTCTTCTTTACCGGCGCCGTTTTTGCCTGAACCTTCTTCGTCTGAGCGTCATGGAAGGCTCGCTCGAGCTCGGCCGGAATCCGGCCGCGCAAGGACACCTCGTGACCCGCCCCGATCGCCCACTCACGAATCTCCCTGGACGACTTCTTCGCCGGTGCCTTACTCACGGCCGTCCTCTTGACCGGAACCTTCACCGCGACCACCTTCTTCACGGCCTTTTTCTCCGCAACCGCCTTTGTCGCGACTATCTTCTTCGCTGTGTTCTTCGCTGTGTTCTTCGCAGCCGTCTTCGTCGCGGCTGACTTCTTCACGGCCGTCTTCGTTGCAGCTGTCTTCTTCACGGCCGTCTTCGTTGCGGCTGTCTTCTTCGCGGCCGTCTTCTTCGCGGCCGTCTTCTTTACCGGCGCCGTTTTTGCCTGAACCTTCTTCGTCTGAGCGTCATGGAAGGCCTGCTCCACGTCGGCCGGAATCCGGCCACGCAAGGACACCTCGCGGCCCTCCCCGATCGCCCACTCACGAATCTCCCTGGACGACTTCTTCGCCGGAGCCTTACTCACGGCTGTCCTCTTGACCGCCGCCTTCGGCGCGGCCGTCTTCGTTGCGGCTGTCTTCTTCGCGGCCGGCTTCTTTACCGGCGCCGTTTTTGTCGAAACCTTCTTCGTCTGAGCGTCATGGAAGGCTTGCTCCACCTCGGCCGAGATCCGGCCACGCAAGGACACCTCGCGGCCCTCCCCGATCGCCCACTCACGAATCTCCTTGGTTGTCACTTTCGCCGAACCTTTCGAACCCTTCGGTGATACCGTCATGTGTCTCCTTCTTCGCCCGGGCAACCGTCGAACGCACACAGTAACGGCAGGCGGCTTCTCACGGTAATCAGGAAGCTCACCCGAACTGACATTTCAACGTCCCAACCCATCCCCGATCTGGGCGGGCCGACACGATCCTCGTGAAGTTCCACACTCACGACGCACCAAGATTCAGGCAGAACGAGCGCGACTCACCTTGGCAATCAAAAACGTTGGTGAGCCGCAGCGACGATAGGCAAGGTTGGGATTGCGCAACGTGGCCGTGGACCACGGCGATCTCGAACGAGGCTTCAGGGCCGGCAGTTATCCATTGGACCGCGTCGCTCTGATCCGGGTGAGCGAGTCGAGCCGTATCTATCAGGGAGGCAGGCGTATCTGGTTTCCGGAACGAGGCGTGAACCACACAGCCATCCAATTGCGAGCCAGGTAATCCGGTTTCCCTTTCAGCCGTTCGGGAAGTCGGCCTGCTCCTGATCTCTCTCAAAGACCGCTTCCTGGTAGCCGTTGGTGAACAAGATCTGCGACATCTACTCGAAGCGCAAACCCGCCCGGAGCCGAGGCCGAGTGTCGCCAGCAGTGCTCTCAGCGGGATATGTGCAGCCCTGGCGATCGTCGCCGTGCCGAAGAGCATGTCGATCGACAGTTTCGGAGATCGGTTCTCTGCATCATGTGGTGGACGCTGCCACTGGCCGGGCCGGCGGTCGGGGTTGTCGCCGTTTGATCCTCACCTGGACAAGGTTCAGGCTCAGGCGAGCCTGAACCAGTAACCATCTACCGCGCCGGAGCCTTGCGCGCGGACAGATACTGCCCGGGCAAGGGTGGAAGAAACCTTCCAAGGCCGCGTTCACCTGATCCAGATGACGACCCGATGGGTGGTAGATCACGGAATGCTGGTCGACCTGAGGTCAGACAAGCCCCCGGCGCAGCCATGCAATCGAGGACAGTCAGTGCATGGATCGCAGCGGCACGGCTGGGGCTGCGCCTGTTGGCGATGATTTTTCGGCCGCCGCAGGGTCAGTACTTGATATGAGGACACTCGCAATCACCCAGAACATCACCCTCGACGGCTCCATCGAGATGCTCGGCGACTGGTTCGACCCCGCGGACCAGGATCCGCAGCTGCTCGAGGCCACCCGCCGGCAGTCCGAGCACGTGGACGCGATGCTGCTGGGTCGGCAGACGTTCGAGGATTTCCGCGGCTACTGGCCCCAACAGACCGACGACCAGACGGGAATCACCGACGAGCTGAACCAGATCCACAAGTACGTCGTCTCCTCGACCATGACAGACCCCCAGTGGCGGAACTCGACCGTGCTCACCGGCGACTGGATCGCCCGAGTCCGGGAACTCAAAGGGCAGCAGGGCCGCGACATCGTGGTCACAGGCAGCATCACGCTCACCCACGCCCTGATCGTCGCCGGCCTGGTCGACGAGTACCGGTTGTTCGTGTACCCCACCGTCCAGGGTCGGGGACGCCGGCTGTTCCCCGACGGCTACGAGATGCCGAGGCTGCAGCTGGCGCAGGCCCGCGGCTTCGAAAACGGCGTCTCTCTGCTGCGCTACACCGTCTGAGAACACCACCCCGGGCCACCAACGGACGAACGGTCCCCACCCTCGACCCCCGACGGCAGAACGGGACGCGACGCCTCGCTTCCGCCCTTTCGTCTCGAATCATGTACGAAACACCCTCGCCGGCGAAACTAGGCCATCCGGTTCCGCCGTCGTCCGCAAATTGCTCGGGTCTTCTGCAGGAGATCGAGCGCGGCATCGACATCAAAAGTGAAAATGTCCTCGCCGTACTGAAAGATCGCCTTCGCACCGCCCTTCACGTGAGCGATGCTATGTCCGGCGAGCTGACCCATTCGGCCATGGACCGCGCCGGGGAGGCCCGAGTCAGGGTCTACGGCGATACTGCGGTCTTCACTGCTCGGGTGACGAATACCGCGCACTACGCGGGAAGGCAGTTCGACGCCGACGAATGGACAACGGACGTGTTCGTGAAACGAGATGGTCGTTGGGTGTGCGTGTTGAGCCACATCACCCCAGCTGTCCAGCCGTGATCGAACACAGCCGACGGCTTTTCCGCCGGCGGCGGGATCGACGTCGTTTTGATAGTGCGGCCCTGGATCCGCCGGCTGCGGCCCGCAGGGCTGCGTGTGCACATGTACACCGAAGTCACGGTCGCGTGCCAGGCCGGTCGCACTGAACGTAACGGTCGTGCGGCCGTTCTCTTCTTCGGATTCGATGTTTGCCGAAGAACCCACCGGGACAGCGACTTCGTCGTAGGTGAAGGCATTGTCGCCGCCGTCCTCCCCAGGCGACCGGAATGCTCCTCCCTCCACACCGGGCAGCGGTACGGGCGGTGGTCGTCGTCTCGGCAGAGGTGGGGAAACGCAACCCACCCACGACGGGACTCGACCCTGCGGTTGCGTCGTTCGTCGCTAGAGGGAAGCTACCCACGGCCACCGACACCACCAGGTGGCGCGCAGTTCTCATTGGCGAGTCAGGAGTGCAGAACCGAACCTGCCCGCACGATTGCTCAGGCAAGCTTTGAGCCCAATAACTTTGAAATCATACGTTTTCGAAGTACTGATAACGGAGGTAAGTAAACTCGACTACCCCGGAATACAGTAGATGCCCCGAGCGCTCGCCCATCCCGCAGGTCGACAAGTTCCTGCTTCATCCGGCGTGTCGCCCGCCGCTGTCGATTACCGGGGCGATCCCCGGTCCAGCGCCGTAATCTTGTGTGCAGCCGCTGTTTCGAAGACCACGACCAGCTATCGATCGTGCTCTCTCGCGGGGTGGCGTCCGTTATGAGGTATAACAGGCGGGTCATCGAGTTGGACGTGAGCTGCTGCTGCGCGCGCTATCACCGAAATCGCGACGCGTAGGAGATCACCGGGCTACACCACCCCTGACAGCCGAATACACGTCGTGTTTCCCACATCGGGTATGGCGGCGAGGGCGAAAGCGAGAGCCTGCAGGGGAAGCCGACCGGGTCAGCTTCGGACCGCACTGACTGCAGCGGAGAGCAAGGCCGTTCGTTCGGCTGAAGTGAGGGCCCGTTTGGATCCGTTTATACCCCACCACACCAGAACAGCTGTGGCGTAGCCGATCCCCCGGTCACCGCACCCAGATCCAGACCAACAACATCACCGGCCAATGGCTGGCTACCGCAGCCGGGCTCGGTGTCGCGGCACTCCCCTCTATATCGGCGACCCCAACCTGACACTGGAGTGGATTCTGGCCGAGGAAGTCACGGTGTTGCGGAAGTACTGACTGATCGTTCCACGAGAGCTTCAACGCCTTGCGCGTGTTCGGACCACGATCGCCATGCTCCGGTCCATCGCTACCACCCACAGTGGGCTGATCACCAGGACCGGATAGCCCCAGCTCGGCGCCCGCGGAAGCAGTGGGAAACACAACGTTCACGACCTGGCGGGCTAGCCCTCGGAGCGGCGCTCGCGCCAGACGACCAGGTCAGAGCCGAAACCCGACAGCGGTTCATCAAAATGTATGAAGGCCCCACCTCTGCGTTGTTCCGTTGGCGCATGGCGGGGACGGCCGCGGGCAAGCAGGGTGACTCCCATCACAAGCTCGATCCCGCCCGCCCCGCGAAGTCGACGGGCGCGGGCACCTGATGAAGGGAATGCCATGGGTACGACTCCGAACGGGGCCCATCAGCTCAAACCCGGCCTTAAACAGCGGCACCTGACAATGCTCTCGCTCGGCGGGGTCATCGGTGCCGGCCTGTTCGTGGGGTCGAGTGCGATTATCAACCAGGCTGGCCCGCTCGCCTTTGTCACCTACGGCATCACGGGGCTGATCGTGCTGCTGGTGATGCGGATGCTCGGCGAAATGGCGGCAGCTAAACCATGTTCCGGTTCCTTTACCGACTACGCCCGGATGGCGTGGGGTGAGTGTGAGGTTGCCCCTTGAGAGTGGACACCGGATTTCATGCGGCAACTGACAGCGTAGACGACGCGATCAGCCGTTGTTCGAACTCCACCGGGGAGAGGTATCCCAGCGCGGAGTGACGGCGACGTCGATTGAAGTACGAGAGCCACTCGAACAGCTCCAGCCGTGCCTGCGACTTCGAC